>CAYYXU010000035.1:0-15631 GCA_964475645.1 uncultured bacterium
CGATGAAAAAGAAATGAGTCTATATGATAGTATTGCAAATATGCTGGAACGCAATGTAATAAACCCTGATTTAATAATATACCTGCAAGCGGACACAAGTACTTTAATGAAAAATATTGCTAAACGTGGTAGGGAATTTGAAGCAAATATTTCTTACGAATATATCAATGGATTAAACGAAATTTATACCGAGTATTTTTTCCGATATAATGAAACACCGCTAGTTATTATTAATACTAATTATATTGATTTTGTTAATAATTCTGCTGACCTAGACCAAGTCATTGATTATATCAGGCAACCTGTTACAGGTACGAAATTTTTTAATCCTACTGCTAGTACCTGAGATATAATGCGCATTATTATTACTGCAACATTAATTTATCTAATATTTAAACTCGTACGGTTTGTCATTCAAATAAAAATTAACCCATCAGATAAAAATACTGGAGAAAATCTGCAAAATTCATTTCGAAATATGGATATACTAGATGCTGATTATGAAGATATTAATAGGGATAATAGTTAGTTATGAAAAGTGTCTTATCATATTTGACTACAAATAGTAATTATCATTCACTTGGGTTACTGTTTTTGAGAATTATAGGCGGTCTAATGATGGTATATAATCACGGTTGGAGAAAGATTACGGCTGATCCAGAAAAATGGAATCGTTTAGGTCATGCATTAACCGATTTTATTGGTTTAGAATTCTTGAGCACTTTTTTTGGTTTTATGGCTGCATTTTCTGAATCAGTTTGTGCATTATTAATTATTATTGGACTTTTCACACGCCCAGCATCAATATTATTATTTTTTACGATGTTCGTAGCCTCAATGAATCACATTATGGATAGTGAAATGCCGGAATTAGCCATTATGTATTGTTTATTATCATTAGTACTAATTTTAAGCGGGCCTGGGAAATTCAGTTTAGACCAAAAGTGGTTTCCTAAACTAAATAATTGATATGGTTAAAGATGAAGGAACGCGGAAAAATTGATGAAGGCAGTTAGAATTCATGAACACGGTGGTACTGATGTGTTGGTTTGGGAAGAGATTACTGATCCTACAATTAAACCTGATCAAGTACTTGTACAAATAAAAGCAGCCGCAATAAATCATCTTGATATTTGGGTTCGTCGAGGTATACCTGGGATTTCTTTACCGATGATTTTAGGAAGTGATGCTGCTGGAATAATCAAAAAAGTGGGGCATGAGGTAAACAATTTTATTATTGGCGATGCAGTTATTATAAACCCACTACTATTCTGCGGAAAATGTAAAGCCTGCATTGATGGTCGCGAAAATGAGTGTCCATCTATAGGGATTATTGGAGAAAGTACGGATGGTACTAATTGTGAGTTTATTGCAGTGAACGAAAGAAATCTGAGAAAAAAACCAGACAATATTGATTTTGAATCAGCTGCATCATTTCCTCTTGCTGGACAAACAGCTTATCAAATGTTGATAAATCGCGCGCAGGTAAAAGAAGATGACACTTTATTAGTATGGGGATCCAGTTCAGGAATAGGATCGTTGGGTTTGCAAATAGCAAAAGCAATTGGATGTAAAGTAATCGCTACCGGTGGAACGACAGCTAAATGTAAGCAAGCGATTGAGCTAGGAGCTGATATTAGCTTAAACCATTATGAAGATGATATTTTAAGTGCCGTTAAAGATTTTACAAATGGTAACGGTGTGGATGTGGTTTTTGAACACTCGGGTGCCAGCACATGGGACGTATCAATGAAAATCCTTGGTAAATATGGTAGGGTGGTTACTTGCGGTGCTACCACAGGGCCTAAAGTGTCTATTGATCTACGGTATATATTCTTCAAGCAACAATCCATTATAGGTTCAACAATGGGAAACGTTCAAGCGTTGGATGCAGTAATTGAACTTGTCAAAACTTATAAAATTAAACCAATAGTCGATAAAATATTTTCAATGGAAAAAATAGCAGATGCTCATAAATATCTGGAAAATAGTAATCAGTTTGGAAAGGTAGTATTGATCCCTTGAATAAGGATGCAAAATATAAAAAGCACATTTTTATTTGCGTTAATGAAAGGCCGGAGAATAGCCCAAAAGGGAGTTGTGCACGGTGTGGTGGATTCGATATCCGTATGCGATTTGTTGAATTAATCAATCAGCATGGATTAAAGGGGAATGTTCGCGCCAATAAAAGCGGTTGTTTAGATGCATGTGAATTTGGTGTTGTAGTTGTAGTTTACCCGGGTGAAATTTGGTATACGAATGTAACTTTAAGTGATGTCGACGATATTTTCAACGAATCAATAATTAATGATAAGCCATTGGAAAGACTAGTTGCCAATAAAAAGACATGGGATGACCTAAATAGAATTCGAGGGTTTTCAAGTTGAAAAAAATTACCTATTATCTGATTTTAATTAGCAGTTTATCATCTCAATCTATATCTTCACTTAATTATAATGGATTTGGACTAGACGTAGGTGAAAGAGGTTCTGGATTATTTTTTAATCGAACCTGGTCTAATAGTGAAAAATTATGTTTTATTAGCGAGATTAGGATTTTTGATGTAAAACATCCTGATGAAATTATTATACAGGATTATTATACTGGTAGAGGTTACAAATTTAATGATATAAATTTATTGCTATTACCGCTGTTTTCAGGTGCTAAGTATTATCCTTTTGTTGGAAAAATCGCTAATAATTTTGCCCCTTTTGTGAGCGTTAAAGCGGGCCCAATCCTATCCCTCGATGGCGCTGAAAGTGGCACTTTCAAGGAAAAATGGATCACTAACCTAGACTATTATTTTACACTAGGTGGATATTTTGGTGTTGGAGCTGACGTGTTGACATCAAGTAGAACAATTCTATCCATTAGAGTTGGTTATGATATACTGCCAATGAAAGGGCAAATCGATGGCAGTGATCAATATAATGGTGCCCTGGTTCGTTTCGGTTTTAACTGGAAGAAGTAATCCTTGCCTGATTTTCGGTCCTTCTTTGTAGACCCAGATAAGATCCGAAAAAATAATTTTACCCTTGATAAAAAAGAATCTCACCACTTATCGAATGTACTACGCATAAAAACTGGAGAACTAGTATGGTTGATTGATGGGGTTGGAACAACTTACAATGCTGTCATTGAAAATATATTACCAGAAAAGGTCACGGGTACGATAAAAGAAGTGTTCCCAAAATATGGTGAGCCAACTTGCGATGTTTTTCTTGCTATAGGTATCATAAAACGTGCTCGGATGGAATTGGCAATAGAAAAAGCTACGGAGTGCGGTGTAAGAACTATTACAGCGATTCCAATGGATCGATCAGTAAAACGTTCTATTAATTATGAAAGAGCGAACAAAATAATCAGGTCTGCAACGAAGCAATGTGCACGGTCGAAATTTCCAAGTTTTAGAATTGCAAATTCACTGCAGTTTTGGCTGGATCAACTTCATGATGGTCCTTTGGTAGTATGCTCAGGTAATGCGACAGACCATATAGGTAAATTACATTCTCTTTTACCAAATAATTTAAAGGGACTTAATCTTGTTGTTGGCCCTGAGGGAGATTTTTCTGATAAAGAATTTTCCCTATTGAAAGATAATAAGGCAATGGTTGTTTCTCTGGGTAATCGCCGTCTTCGAACGGAAACTGCGGTGATATCGGCCTTATCAATAATCAATGAAATTATAACTAGAAATGGGTAATTAGATGGATGAATGTTTATTCTGTAAAATTGTGAATGATGAAATCCCTTGTGAAATTATGTTTGAAAATGAAAACGTTTTGGCATTCAGGGATTTGAATCCGCAAGCACCAACTCATATACTCGTAATACCAAGAAAACATATTTCCACGATCAATGAACTAGAAACTGAGGATACTCTATTGGTGGGTGAGATTCTTTTAACAGCAAAAAATTTGGCGAAGGTTGAAAATATAGATCAAGATGGTTTTCGTACAGTATTCAATTGTAATAAAAATGGGGGGCAAACTGTTTTTCACATACATCTCCATTTACTAGGCGGCAGAAAATTTAATTGGCCTCCAGGATAACTATTTTTTTCTATTTAAAACTATGGTTTTCACGACGGAAATTCGTTAAAATTATAATCCACAATACCTCGGAATGTATATATCAGAATTAACAATGCATGGTTTTAAATCCTTTGCAAAAAAGGATGTGCTGCATTTTGGTGAGGGAATTACGGCAATTGTAGGTCCTAATGGTTGTGGTAAAACAAACATTGTTGATGCGATTCGCTGGGTATTAGGAGAGCAAAAATACAGTGTACTTCGCAGTGGTAAAATGGAAGATGTCATATTCAATGGTGCAAAAAATACCAAACCACTTAGTGTCTGTGAAGTATCACTTACTGTACATAATAATAAGGGAAAACTGCCTATAGAATATAATGACATAGAAATAGGAAGACGACTGTACCGCAATGGCGAAAGTGAATATTTTATGAATCGTGCAAATTGCCGATTAAAGGATATCCAAGACCTGTTCGTAGACACAGGTATGGGTTCAGATGCTTATTCGGTCATTGAGCTTAAAATGATCGAACAAATATTATCTGAAACTGGAGACGATAGACGACGAATGTTTGAAGAAGCTGCTGGAATTAACAAATATAAACATCAACGTAGATCCACATTAAACAAATTTGAAGCAACCAGAACTGATCTTAATCGCGTTAGTGATTTAATCAATGAGATAGAGGCAAACGTGAAGGCTCTTGATTTACAGTTAAAACGGTTTGAACGACATGCTAAATTACTAGACACATTGAAAGAGAAAGAAATGTCTTTGGCTTTCTTACAAATACATGAAAATAAAATTCAGGTACAACCATTAAAATTGCGGATTGAAGAGTTAAACTATTTACGAGATTCAAATGTATCAGACGAATCTGTCCATGAAAAAAAGCTAAAAATTTTACAGACTGTTTATAAAAGTCAACAAGATGAACTCGAAAAAGTTCGAAACCAACTCAATGCTTTTAATACTAAGAGAGAAGGTTTGCAGAATGATATAATTGTTTGGAGAGAGCAGTCACGGTCGGCAATTATTGCAATGGACCGTTTAGTAGTAGAACAAGATAAGATTAACAAACGGAAAGATGAATTACAACATCATTTATCTGACTATAAAAAGGTAATCAGAAAGTTAAAGCCAAAGATTGATTCGTACTTGAATTCATACAAACAAAAGCAATCTTCGTTTGAAGAGATTGACAGAGAATTTAAAGAAATGCAAACTGCCTTGGACTCAATGCAGGATAAACGTTGGGATTTACAGCAAAAATTGTCTGATAAAAAGTCGTTGTTTGATCTTACAAATACAATCATTCAGGAAAAGACCGACAGTATTTCTCTTTTAAAGGAAAGAATATTAGGATTTGAAAAGGACTTGCAGTCCATTTCCAGGGAAATGGAAATCAAAAAGAACACTAAAACAAGTATTTCGGAAAAATTAGAAAAAAACAAGAATAGGTTAGACAAGAAGACACAAGAATTAGAAGGATTACAGTATAAAAAACAACAAATAGATGTCCAGGAACACAAAGCGTCTTCGCGGATCGAATCCTTAGACTCTAAATGTCGTATTTATGAAGAATTATTGATATCAAGAGAAGGTTACCCAAATGGTGCAAAGGATATCTTGGAAAATAAGGATCAATACAAGGGCGTTTTAGGTACTGTAGGTGATCTACTTAAGGTAGACGATTCAATAATGGCGCCAGCGATAGAAAGGGCTTTAGGAGAATATGCCAAATGCATTGTTGTTAAAGACCGCAAGTCTGCAATGAATATAATAGAGATAGCCCGTAAACGAAATGCTGGGGAATTAATGATAATACCGTTAAAAGATATTAATTATGAAAAACAAAATAAAGCTAAGCTAAGAAATGATGATAACCTGATTGGTCGGGCTGTTGACTTCGTAAAAACAAAAGATTCGATAAAACCATTGTCCAATTTTTTACTTGGCAATATTCTTCTGGTTAAAGATCTAAAGATCGGGGTAAAAGAAAAATCACTGATTAACTGGGATCTCGTAGATCAGAAGGGTGCTTTTTCGATTAGGGGTATGATAATAGATAATTCCAATGGAAATAATGATACAGGACTAATTGGTCGAAAAGAAAAAATAAAAAATATAAAACGGGATATTAGAGATCAGAAAAATCAATTTCAACAATTACACAAAGAGTCCACAAAGCTGGAGAAATCTATTGAAAAAACGAAACTAGATATAGTTTCATTAGATGATCAAGCCAATGATTTATCCATTAACCTAGCAGAGGTTGATCGAAATATCGTCCAAGAAGGGTTTCAAAAGAATCAATTTACTGAATCAATAGATTTTGCCAATAGTTCAATCAAGGAAAATGAGCAAGAGACTATAACTCAGTTACTTTTGATTAATACTTTAAAATTAGAGATTGCGAAACAAGAAGAAATACTAAAAAAACATACGAAGGAACAGACAAAGAAGAGTGATAACTTAATAAAATTCCAATCTAAAAGAGATCAATTGCATCAAAATACACAGGATCTTCGCATAGAGTGCCTTAATCTTGAAGGCCAAAGAGAAAATGTAATATTTCAAAAAAGGACTGCGGAAGATTCAATTAAAGAATTTTCAGCTCGAAAATCAGAAATTGTTAAGGAAATAACCCAATTAAAAAGACAAGATAAGGATTTAATAAAATCTATTTTGTCAGCCGAAAATAAATTATCAGAAATAAATGGAAGGGTAAATAAGAAAAAATCAATCTTAAGCCTTAAACAGGAAACAGCAAATGACTCCTACCTGAAGATTGAAGAAATACAAGCACAAATAAGATCTGAACAGAAAAATCGGGAAGCATTACAGGAAGAGTTAAAACATTGTGAATTAAAAATCGCTGATTTTGAACAGCGAATCAATTTTGTAAATGAGCGAATCAAAGATAGGTATAATGGTGAAATCTCTGATAATATGATTGTTGATGAGACAGAAAGTGAATTAAATGCTGCCATTGAGCGAACTGAAAGAAGTATTGAAAATATTGGCCCGATAAATATGGCCGTGCAGGATGAACATGAAGAACAAAGTAACCGCTTATTGATGTTGAGTGAACAACGTGACGATTTAATAGAAGCTGAGAGGAATTTACTAGATACAATCCAAAAAATTGATTCTATTGCTCGAGAGGAATTTCAAAAAACATTTGAAAATATCCGTGGGAATTTTGAAAAATTATTTATGATGTTTTTTGAAGGTGGGCGTGGATCTTTAAGGCTTGAAGGAGACCCGGATCCCCTCGAAGCTAGTATAGGTATACAAGCACAGCCACCGGGAAAGCGAAATCAGTCGCTGCGCCAACTTTCTGCCGGAGAGAAAACACTAACTGCAATAGCATTATTGTTTTCGATATACCAGGTAAAACCAAGTCCTTATTGTATTCTTGATGAAGTTGATGCTCCACTTGATGATGTCAACATAGGAAAATTTACACGTGTCCTTAATAATTTCTCTGGAGATACCCAATTCATAGTAGTAACGCATAACAAATTGACTATGGAATCAGCGAACTTCCTCTACGGTGTCACTATGGAGAATAAAGGTGTTTCGCAACTCGTTTCTGTAAAGTTGGACTAAATCAATAATTTTCTAATCTTTTTATATGTCCGGGCATAGTAAATGGTCCACGATTAAGCGTAAAAAAGCCGCGATTGATGCGAAGCGTGGTAAAATATTTACAACACTAATAAAGGAAATTACAATAGCTGCACGTGCTGGCGGGGGCGACCCGGATTCAAATCCGCGATTACGACACTCCATTAGTAGTGCCCGTGATGCGAATATGCCCCAGGATAATATCAAGAAAGCTATTATGAAAGGGACAGGAGAACTACCAGGAACGACTTATGATGAGTATACATATGAAGGATTCGGTCCTGGTGGTGTAGCATTATTTATGGAAGTATTAACAGATAATAAAAATAGAACTGTAGCAGATATTAGACACTTAATCACAAAATACGGAGGTAATCTTGGAGAAAATGGAAGTGTCGCATGGATGTTTGATAAAAAGGGGCAGATTGTATTAAAAAGGGACGATCAAGATGAAAACACACTTTTTGAAGATGCAATTGATGCTGGTGCCGAAGATTTTGAAGCAGTTCATGATGCGTTTATTATAACAACTGATCCTGCAGATATTATGTCTGTCCGCAGTGTTATAGAAAATAAAGGATATTTTGTTGAATCTTCCAAGGTTGAAATGCTGCCAAAAAATTTTCACAGAATTAATGATGAAAATTCTGAGAAAGCCATATCGCTATTGAATGAAATTGAGGATCATGATGATATTAAGTCTATTTATACAAATTTTGAACCAGCTGATTAATTTATGCGTGTAATTGGTGTTGATCCAGGGCTTGCGGTAACAGGATTTGGTATTATTGATAAAATAAATAATGCGATTTCAGCTCATAGTTATGGAACAATTTGTCCACCAAAAAGTGTGCAATTAGCAGATAGATTAGGCTATCTATTTGATGAAATAACTATCTTAATCGATAAGTACAAACCAGAAATCCTGGCAATTGAAGATACTTTTTATCATAAGAATTTTAAATCTGCTATGCTGCTAGGCCAGGCCAGAGGAACAATTATCCTTGCTGGTTTTAAGAAAAATATACCATGTGTGGAATATGCCCCGAAAAAAATTAAAAAATCTGTGGTAGGTAATGGCAATGCAACTAAGGAACAAGTGCAATACATGGTGAAAAATATTTTGCAGTTAGACAAACTGCCCAAACCTTTAGACTCGTCGGATGCATTGGCAATAGGCTTGTGTTATTTAAACCAGAATAGTTGGTCTTAAATTTTGATTGATTCTATAAAAGGAACACTAGTTAAAAAGAACCCCACATCAGTTATAATAGATATTGGCGGAATAAGGCTGGGAATTCCTATTACACTGGCAACATTTGAGAAAATCCCCAACCCCCACCATGCTGTTGAATTACTGACTTATTTACATGTGCGAGAAGATATTATGGAATTGTATGGGTTTTATGATGACCATGAAAGGGATGTATTCATGCAACTCAATTCAATTAGTGGAATTGGTCCCAGGTCTGCTATGAATATTCTTTCGGGCACAAATCCCATAGAGTTCAAGAAAAAAATAATTGATAGTGATGTTGCATCATTGACATCAATCCCCGGCATTGGTACAAAGACTGCAAAAAGAATAATTGTGGAATTGAAAGATAAATTCACCGATCAAGACACAGGTAGTGATTTAGATTTTCTATTGGAATCAAGTGATAAGGATAAGATTGATGATGTGACAAAAGTATTAATTTCACTGGGATACAAACCCAGTGCAATTAATCAAGTTATCAAAAAATTGGTTGCTAAGGATGGCCTTGATGAAAATATAGAGGATATAATAAAAGGGGCCTTGAAGCTACTGTGAGCGGCGATCCAAATGAAATCGGTCAATCTTTCATATATTGAATAATTATTATTTACAATTCCTTCATTAAATGGAAACATTATGAAGCGTACTATTCTTTATGACAAACATATTGGCTTTAATGCGAAAATGATCCCATTTGCAGGGTTTACAATGCCGCTACAATACACTGGAATAACTGATGAACATAATGCGGTAAGAAAATCTGCCGGCATATTTGATGTAAGTCATATGGGACAATTCACAATTTCTGGTAATGATGCTGAAAATTTTTTGCAATTATTGACAACTAATGATATTAAAAAGTTATCTAATGGTCAGGCGCAATATTCAACAATGTGTTTAGAGGACGGTGGAATAATTGATGACTTTGTTATTTATCGCTTTGAGGATCATTATATGATGGTGGTAAATGCAGCAAATATTGAAAGTGATTTTCAGTGGATTTCAAATAACATAAAGGGAGATGTTACTTTAAAAGATATAAGTGAAGAAACTAATCTAATTGCAGTCCAGGGGCCTAAATCTGTTGAACTACTTCATAGAATCACTGACTATAATTTATCCGAATTAAAATTTTATCACTTTATTGAAACCAATGTTGCTGGTTTTCCGGTAGTCTTATCAAGGACAGGGTATACAGGTGAACTTGGTTTTGAAATTTATGGAAATGATGAATCAATTCCAGCTATATGGGATAAATTATTTGATATACAAGAAGTACAGGTATTGCCAATTGGTTTGGGTGCGAGAGAAACACTTCGTATGGAGATGAAATATGTGCTTTACGGTCCGGATATAAATCCAACGACTACACCTATTGAGGCAGGGCTTAGATGGATTACAAAATTTGACAAAGGTGAATTTATTGGTCGGGAATCACTAATACATGAAAATGTTAACCAAAAAAAAAGATTAATTTGTTTTGAAATGATGGAAAGAGCAGTTCCGCGGCAAAATTATGATATTTTTTCAAATGGAGAGCAGATTGGAATGGTTACAAGTGGTACCCAATCACCATCATTGAATAAAGGAATAGGATTAGGTTATGTAGAAATTGAATATGCGAAGCCGGGTACCAAAATAGATATCGATATTCGCGGTCACAAAAAGTCTGCAACTATAATGAAATCGCCTTTATATAAGGAAGGTACAGTGTATTTATAGCCAGAATATGATATCCAAGTTATTTAAATAATGAGTAAAGCCAAGAATAGTAAAAGTAGAACAATCCTTGTCACTGGTGGTGCAGGATTTATCGGATCTCTTCTCATTGATAATTTGCTTAAAAAGGGTGATAATATTGTATGCATAGATAATTTGAATGAGTACTATAACCCCAGTATCAAAAACCTAAATCAGGTGGATCATTACGAGTATAAACATTTCGAATTTTATGAAGGAGATATTCTTGATGAAGGACTTGTAAAATCAATATTCAAAAAACATGATATTGAAATAGTCATTCATTTGGCAGCTATGGCTGGAGTGCGGCCATCAATCAGTAACCCCTCGCTTTATACAGAAGTGAATATAATAGGTACTCGGATCATTCTGGACGCCATGGTAGAATCAAATGTAGAAAGATTGATTTTTGCTTCATCTTCATCCGTCTACGGAAACAATAAGAAAATTCCATTCTGTGAAGATGATTCTGTTGATTTCCCAATTTCACCTTACGCAGCGACAAAAAAAATGGGTGAACTCCTCTGTCACGCTTATCATAATATTTACGAGTTAAATATTTCTCTGTTACGTTTTTTTACTGTTTACGGTCCACGACAACGCCCTGAAATGGCAATACATCAGTTTGTAAGAAATGCTCTAAAAGGTGAGCCAATAATTGTTTATGGCGATGGTTCTACAGCAAGAGATTATACTTACATAGATGATATAATTGATGGTATAATTCAATCTATTGAATCTGATGATCAGTATATGATTTATAATCTCGGAAATTCTGAACCAATTAAATTATCAAACCTCATCTCAATAATCGCTGAAATAACGGGTATCGACCCTGCTATTGAATACCAAGAAATTCCAAAAGGTGACGTAATACAGACTTATGCAGATATAAATCGTGCGCAGAACAATTTAAAGTACGATCCGAAGACGGGAATACACGATGGTATTTCTAAATTTATAAAATGGTATATATCAATGAAAGATACTTATGAGGATGTATACTGATGAAAGAACGTCGCTTTGAGATACTAGGAATTCTATGTATAGCCACTTCATTTCTGGCGCTAATCAGTATGGCTGGCTACAGTTCATATGAAGATCCCGGAATATCTACTAATGTAAAAGTTGAAAATCCTATGGGAATTCTGGGAGTATTTATAGCTTATTTTTTCATCAAATTTTCTTTTGGTTACAGCTCATTTTTATTACCCTTATTAGGAATTATTTGGGGGTGGTGGTTTTTTAGTAAAAAGGAAGCATCTATACTTAGTCGAATTAGCGGATATTTGCTAGGTGTGATGCTATTAATATCCGTTACCTTGGGATTATTTGAAATTGGTATGTACTCCAGTTCAGGGATTGAATTTAATTACAGTGGGCTAATCGGCGGCAATTTAGCCAATTTTTTAGTTAGTTTTTTTGGAATGATCGGTTCGTCCATAATCTTACTGACGAGTTGGCTTGTATTAATACGAGGATACTTTTCATGGAGTTTTTATGGACCATTTGATTCCTTAACAAATTTCATTAAGAAAAGACAGGAAGACCGAAAATTAGTTTCGGTTGAACAGGAGTCTGAAAAAGAAAAACGCCGCCATACTTTGGATTTGATGCAAAAAATTGAAGAAAAACAAGAACAAGATGTGATAGTCAAGGAAAATGATATAGAAACTACTGGGGATGATTTAATAGAAAGCGGAGAAATAAGTGCGAATCCAGAACCATTGGAAAAACAAAGTGAAGAAATCTTCAATGCTATTGGTTCGACCTCTGGTTTTTCCTCTGTACCTGTTCCGAAAGATAACCTTTATGATGAGAAAAAAAATAGTGATGATATTAAAGATATTATTGTTGAAGAAGAAAACCAGCCAGATCTAGAAACTACAGTTCCATCTGAACCAAATGATGAGAATATTGAAGTAGGCGAAGTTGTTACGGAAGAGGAAGTTAATATTGACGAATTAGAAGCCAGGAAGGCTCCTAAGAGGAAATATCAATTACCCAGCAGTGATTTGTTGGAAATACCTGTTAAAGTACAAGATGGTATGTCAAAGGATGAACTGGTTGAAAGGGCAAACTTTTTAACTCAAAGTTTGGATACTTTCGGTGTCGTTGGCAAAGTTGTTAATGTAAGTCCGGGGCCCGTTATCACCTTATTTGAAGTAGAACCAGCTGAAGGGGTAAGGGTCAACAAATTTGTGCAGTTATCTGATGATTTAGCTAGAGTGATGGAAGCTAGTCGGGTAAGGGTAATTGCACCAATACCTGGTAAATCATCCGTGGGTATTGAAATTCCTAATCGAAATCCAGATACTGTATATTTTCGTTCCATCATTAATTCAGAAAAGTTTGCTGAATCAGATAGTGAATTGAGCCTTGCTATTGGTAAAACAACTTCTGGTGAAATTTCTACATTGGACTTAGTTAAAATGCCACATTTACTAATCGCTGGTACTACCGGTTCTGGTAAGTCCGTTTGTTTGAATACCATTATTTGTAGTTTGCTTTACCGCGCGAATCCAGACGAATTGAAATTTGTTATAATTGATCCAAAAAAGGTTGAGATGACTCTATATAAAGGACTAAAAGGCTACCACCTGTTAGGTATGGAAGATTTTGATGAGTCAATTGTAACAAAGCCTGAAAATGCAACCTTAGCGCTACGTGCAGTTGAAAAAGAAATGGGTAGCAGATATGATACTTTGGCGGAAGCAGTTGTGCGTAATATCCAAGAATATAATAGTAAGATGGAAGCCGAGGGCGAACCAATAATGCCATATATCGTTGTGGTGGTGGATGAATTAGCAGATTTAATGATGTTAAATGCTAAGGAAGTAGAACAACCAATCGCGCGTCTAGCGCAATTAGCTCGTGCAGTTGGGATTCATCTGGTAATCGCTACACAAAGACCTTCTGTAGATGTTATAACCGGCTTGATAAAGGCGAATTTTCCTTCAAGAATTGCATTTCAAGTAGCAACTAAAATTGATTCACGAACGATTATTGATACTTCTGGAGCGGAAAAACTCATTGGTAGAGGGGATATGCTATATCTAGGATCTGGTTCATCTGAACTGGTTAGGTTGCACAACGCATTTCTTTCAATAGGTGAAATAGAAGCAATTATGGAACATATAAAATCCCAACCTCAAACCGATGAACTTGTGTTGGAATCAGTTAGAGAACAATCAACATTGGATGATGATTCGGGAGAAATTGGTGAAGGCGATGACGAGTTATTAAATGAAGCAATCAAGCTTGTGGTTATTCACCAACAGGGTTCAATATCGCTTATTCAGCGGCGAATGAAGGTAGGATATTCCCGTGCAGCTCGATTAATCGACCGCATGGAACAACTTGGTATAGTTGGGCCATTTACTGGCAGTAAAGCACGTGAAGTAATGGTTGATGAAACCTATCTGCAGATGATTGAAGATTAATTAATCTATGACTTCTAGTTTATTGGTAATCCTTTTTATGGTGCTGCCGCTTCAAAAGGATGCAAACAAAAAATATCTTGATTATTTATCCAGCGCATTGACTGACCATAATGGTATTGAAATGAAAATTAAATGGTCGCAAGTTGACGGTGAAAATGTGTCGAGTGAAGTTGGTGTAATTGAATTGCTTGGAAATAATAAATATTTCCTAAGTACAAAGGATCAATCAATAAAAGTTGATAACGATCTGATTATAACATATTACAAAACGGATGAAAGTAAAATAATCTATGATACAATGATTGATGGCAGTTATGATATTTTTGATTTTTTATCGGGTAACTTTTCTGGTTTTACCATTAATAATTCCAGTGCTAATCGGGAAACAATTCAACTGGATTACACATTAAATGAGTTATACATATCCGGAAAGATCTGGATAAAACAAAAAACATTTAAACCAGTAAAATTTACAATTGGACAGAACCCAGACAGACTTGAACAATATATTGAAGTTGAAATAACAGACTATCGACCAATTTTAGATGGTTCTCGGTATGATTTATTTGCGCCAAAAGCAAAAGAAATAATTGATTTGCGTGAATAGAACTATCAAATTTGTTTTAGGGGTTTTAATTAGCGTTATTGGGCTTTATTATGCATTTAGGCAAATCAACTTTTGGGAATTATGGATAAGCATAAAGAATGTGAATTTTATTTTGATCATCCTAGCTATTGTTATTCTATTATTAAGCAATGTTATAAGAGCCTGGCGGTGGCAAATTTTAGTTAAACCAATAAAAGACGTTTCATTTGAACCTGCTTTTTCATCAATAATGATTGGATATTTCGGTAATTCTGTTCTTCCGTTTCGTATGGGAGAGTTTTTACGAGCGTATATTGTGGCAGATAAAACATCTTTAACTGCTTCAACAGCATTTGGTACAATTGTTATGGAAAGAATACTTGATTTTATTGGATTATCGGCAGTAATTCTTCTTATAATGACCGTATATCCACTAAAATCAATTGGTGGCTCTATTATTATTGGAGTAATTGTTCTTTCATTAGCTGCATTTATTTTTCTCTTTTTATTTGGTGGATTCAAATCGACTTTATCTGTAAAAATAGAAAAATCATCATTATTGCGAATCGGGCTTTTGCCTAAAATACTACTTTTTATAAAAAACCTTTTGGATGGTGCTACTACAATTAGAGCAACAAACAAATTGGGGATAATATTGTTTTATACGTTAATTATTTGGATTATGTACTACTGTTCGACTTATTTGGCTACGATTGCTACTGGCATTGAACTCGAATGGTATGGATTCGGTGTTTTACTAATATTCACTACCTTGGCAATATCGATACCCGCAGCTCCAGGCTATGTTGGTACATATCATGCAGCAGCTGTATATATACTTACAAATTTATTTGATGTGGGAAGATTAGATGCGCAAGTCGCAGCCATAATACTTCATGCCGTAGGTACTATTCCAATAGTGATTGTTGGGGCAGG
>CAYYXU010000036.1:0-4165 GCA_964475645.1 uncultured bacterium
CTATTGGCTATGACTTTTTCCAGGGTCCGATAGTAGAATCTGCCGGTGATACAGCATTTGCTTTTGGTAGATCTATCCCCGGATATAAAAACCTGGAAATGAGTTCATTTACAAAATATATTAATGGTGATCCTGTTTATACGGATCCTAATGACGCTACAGAAGCATATAATTATATGTCTGGCTATCTCCGTGACGGCACTCCTTATATTAATTCTGAGACAGGTGTAGCGAGTATGTTTGTTTGTCCAGATGATCCAAATGATAATACAGGTGCCGGGGATGGCGTCTGGGTTGATTCTGATGATCACGCATCAGGCGATCGTCGCTTCTTAATGAATGTCGGTCCGTTTACTCTTGCGGCTGGAGACTCACAGGAAGTTGTTTTCGGTATGATAATTGCCCGCGGTAGCGATGCCCTTTCTTCAATTACCGCACTGAAACAGGTAGATCAATTGGCACAGCTTGCATATGATATTCAGTTTGCTTTGCCGGAATCTCCAACAACTCCTGATGTTGCTGTAAGCACTGATGCAGATGCCATTATTCTTAGTTGGGATGATGGTGTGAATGCGGTAGAAAGTTATAGCGCAGTGGATGTAATTGATAAACTGCCTGTTCCATCTGCTTATGATACAACGTATGCGACGGGGTGGTACACTGACTACTCTTCGTTAGACGGTGTTACGGTTTTGGACACAGTAAATGATTATGACCCAGACAACCAAGAATGGTATTCGCTTTACCTTGTGCAGTACATTTCTGCAATTGACACTACTTGGGAGGGTGAAAATACTTCATTCACTTTCCAGGGATACAATGTGTATCAATTAGAAACAGCATCAGGTCAAGGAGCAAGAAAACGTATTGCTACATACGATCTGGTTGATGGAATTACTGAAATATTTGATGATGTATTTGATGCAACCCTTGGTGAAACAATTAATCGCCGGGTGCAGTTTGGTTCTGACAGCGGTATCAAGCGTAGTATTTTAATTGATTCCGATGGTTTAAATGCCGGTATTCCGCTGAAGACTAATAGAGCATATTATTATGCTGTTACTTCCTATGGATATAATCCTTATGGTATTCCAAGAACGCTGGAAAGTCCGACAAGTATAATGACTATAAGACCACAAATTGGTACGACAGCAGGCGAAGCTGCGACAAGCTATGGTGAGTCGACTATTGCCGCCACACATAGTTCTGGTGCTTCAGACGGATCAGTTCTTGCAACGGTCATAGACCCCTTTGCAGTGACGGGCGATGATTATGAAATTACATTTCGCATGAATGATGAAGAGACGTCTATCGTTTGGGATGCTAAAAACACATCTGATGGCACTACCCTTATTTCTGGAAATGCCATTCAGAGTGGTGCTGATATGGAAACAGGAAAGACCGTTGGAACGGACGCAAACCCAATTGTTGAAGGGTTGCAGATCCATGTTACAGGTGCACCAGATGACCTAAAATGGGTTGGTGTAACCGCAAACGCTGGAGGCGCTTTGGCCTCTCCACTTGATGCGTTAGCGTACTGGTACTTCCCTAAATATCTAATTGCTGGTGGAACATATGATGGCCAGCAAACCACAACAGACGCAACGTGGTTCTTCAATGTAGGGCCACAGTATGGTAAGGATGAGGATGCATTGCTAAGCTCTGTTTTCCCATATACAGGTGGTTACGCGGAACCTCACGCAGGAATTGGTTTTATCATTCCGGATGATTTTGAAGTTCGTTTCACTGGAGCTGGTAAGATTATCAACTACTGGGGGGATGAAGCAGTTCTCGATGTTCCCTTTGAATGGTGGAATATTGGTGTTGCCGATGATCCGTCCGATGACTACCAGTTAATACCGTATCTACTTGATGAAGATGATAATGCCATGTGGAATCTCCAGTATGGAAGAGAAGCTGCTGACCACGGTACTTCAGGTGCTTTAAATGACCCTTGGACAGATCGTGTGTATGTATTATCACCAACTGATGATACTCCAGGTTCAGTGGGTTATGACAACTTTTTTACTGCATTAGCGGCTGGTGGAAGTTTGCCTGCCTGGTATGGAGGCCCCGGATGGAATGATCCAGGCGGTCCAATGGATGCTTGGTGTACATTCAGCCGAACAGTATTCATGATCTGGAATGGTGGTGATGTTGTAGCAGCTACATCTCCTGCTGATTATTCAGCGGAATCGCCTGAGGTTGGGACAATCTTTAGGATCACAACTACGAAGCCGAATACTACAGCCGATGTTTTTGCAATTAGCACATCTGCTTCTAAGACTGCAGCGGCAGCATATGATCCCAAGAAAATCAATGTGTGGCCAAATCCATACTTTGCATATAATCCGGAAGAGAGAACTCCACTTGAGAGACGCGTGACGTTTACGCATCTTCCACAAACTGGGACAGCTACAATTCGGGTGTTCAATCTTGCGGGTCAGTTGGTTAGAAAATTGGTTCATAATGATGGAACACAATTTGCAGTTTGGGATTTAAGTAACAACTTTAATGTACCCGTTGCTAGCGGCATGTATATTGCCCATGTTACAACTGCGTCGGGAGATCACGTACTTAAGATTGGCGTTGTTCAGCCAGAAGAACGTATAGACGTTTATTAACGGCAAAAGGAGAAAATAATAATGAAAACAAAATACACAAGTTTAATTGTTGCAGGCGCATTGCTTGCTACAGCCTATGCTGGGACAGTTAAATCTCGAGGCACTGCCGGTGCAACTCAACTGTCTGTACCTGTGGGAGCACACGGGATAGCATTGAATGGAGCAAATCTTGCGAATGTTAGTGGCGTAGATGCCCTTTATTTTAACCCTGCGGGTGCCGCCAACTTTGATAAATCATTTGAAACCGTGGTCACAGATATGTCTTATATAGGAGACATTAATGTGAACTATGTCGCGCTTGTTGGTAATGCCGGTAAAGCGGGAGTGCTTGGTTTTAGCGTTAAAACATTTGATTTTGGTGATATTGCTAGAACATCAGCAGAAAACACAGAAGGCACTGGTGAGACATTCTCTCCTGATTTTATGACTATTGGTGCAACATGGTCAAAGGCGCTTGCTGATCGTATGCGTTTTGGTGCGAATGTGAAATTCGTACAGGAACGCATTATGAGCACGTCTGCTTCTGGTGTTGGTGTGGATTTAGGTGTACAATACAGCTTTTCTAATAGACCGATTAAAATTGGTGTTATGCTGAGTAACCTAGGTTCAAAAATGCGGTATGCCGGATCAGATTTGGAACAGAAACATCAGCCTGACGAAACGGGTGAAGGTACATTAAATGAAAGTTTCCAAATTGTTTCCGAAGGTTTTGAAATGCCCGCTGAATTGAATATGTCAGTCAGCTATGAAGTGATGCCGAATCTTTCACTTATGGCTTCTTTCAATAATAACAGCTTTACGACCAACCGGACATGCGTAGGAGGCGAATATAATCTTGCCCTCGGTACATCATCCGTTTGGGTTGGCGGTGCAGTTGCTTTAGGAAGCGTAGATGATGAGCAACCAGACGATATTGGTTCAGGCGATTGGGATGAATATACTGGTTCCAACTTTGGTGCAACTTTTGGAGCTGGAATTAATTATCCTATCGGAAGCATGGTCATTTCTTTGGAGATGGCTCAGCGAACTGTTGTAAACTATTTTGATAATAATATGGTTTATTCAATAAAGGTTGCTTTCTAAAACCTTTTAGATAATAAACTTATGATTAAAAAAAGCTCCTTATTTAGGAGCTTTTTTTATTCATCCAAGAAACATTACAAGTTCCATTGATCCTCACAGCCTAAATAACGTTAAATTAGTCTTTTAAGGGACTTTTTAACTGATTTGTATGTGTAACTCAGCCTTGCATCTAATTATATTAGTTGATCGGAATTTTTCAATTAATTGATATTTATGAAATCTAAAAAGGTCTATTTAAACCTCTTTATTATCCTCCTTATTGGCTTCAGATGCATGGATGAGCAGGAGATTAGTATTGACAGTATTAATAAGTTAATATCTCATCGCAATCTAGGCTTGGCATATTTGGAGGAAGAGCGGTATTCTGATGGAGCAAGAGAGTTTATGTCATTCATTGCTATAGCCCCCACAGAAGCTTCTGGTTACGCAAATCTGGGTTGGATTTATTTACAATCACC
>CAYYXU010000036.1:4265-13933 GCA_964475645.1 uncultured bacterium
CCCCCACAGAAGCTTCTGGTTACGCAAATCTGGGTTGGATTTATTTACAATCACCCGATAAGCTTGATTCGGCAGAGATCATGTTAAAACACGCTATGGAATTGAGTCCAGATAATCCTGATATATCTTTTTTAGTAGGAAAAATGTATGAACTGACCAACCGTCAGAATGAGGCGATTGAGGTGTTGCAGAGATCACTAAAACAATCACCAGAACATGTATTAACACTTTACCAATTATCTGAATATTATCGGCAACCATCAGATGTTTTTAATCTCGAAAAAGCCGAAGGATTATTACTTGATATCGTAGGGATTACTCCAGGAAATATCGCCGCGCAGATGAAACAAATAGAATTATCAATTAAAAATAATCACCCAAAGGCTGCGCTTCATTCTATGGAAACAGTTAGGCGAATTTTACCAGTCCTGCCAGCTGATGCTGTCCCTATTTTTAATAATGCTGTTCAATTATTACGCGAAAATGATACAGATCAATCTCTGGCGCAGGCGCTTATGTTTCATAATTTGTTGAAATCAACGACTTATTATAGGTCAGGCACCGTAGAGTTAAGAGGAAATGCAGGACCAACTCCAGGTTTACCAATATATCGCTTTACGAACCTGAAATTCCCAATTAAGGACAAACATGAAAACATATTATCTGCTGTACAGTTTGTTGATGTGACCGATAAAATCGGCTTGCAGGGAATTAGAAGTCAGGCAACTACAATAGTCTTATGTGATTACGACAGTGATGGTGATGATGATTTGGTTATTTCTCAATGGTCAGATAATGATAAATCTAGCAAACAATCAATTTTCGAAAATAATAGTGGGGTTTTTCAAGACATATCTGGAATAACCAACATTAATCATGATGGCCGGGACATAACCGCCATTACTGCTGATTATGACAATGATGGTTTTCTGGATCTATTGTTTATTAATAGACTAAAATCAAGATTATATAAAAATGACGGCAAAGGAAAATTCATTGATATGACATCCACTATAGGAATTGATTTCATAAGCAATGGAATGAAAGCAGGTTTTTTCGATTATGACCTAGAAGGCGATCTTGATCTGTACGTTGCCTCAGGATCAACCAACGAACTGTACAGGAACAATGCCGATGGTACATTCACCGAAGTCTCTAATAAGTCTGGTACAGCAGGAAATTCAGTGAAAAGTAAAGATATAGCATTTGGTGATTTCGATGAAGACGGTGACGTGGATATGTTTGTGTTAAACCAGAATGGTGCCAGCAGGTTCTATGACAACCGTCGCCAGGGGTATTTTGTTGATATCACAACAACAGTTGGATTGAATTTTGTAGGCGAACCCAGTGCCGTAATTTCAGGTGATTATAATAATGATGGCTATCTTGATCTTTTTATTTCTGATTTAGCGGGTGAACAGCATGGAATATTTCAAAACAAGGGGGACGGTACCTTTATAAAAGATGAAGCATCATTATCAGCTATAGATGGGCTAACAGGTTTTGTTATAAACCAAGCTGATTTTGCTGATGTGGATAATGATGGGTATCTTGATTTGTTAGTTGCTGGTAACCCAGCTAGAAAAGATAAATATCGATCTGGGTTACTATTATTACACAATGATGGTCAGGGGAAATATACCGACACTTCCAATTCTTTACCTTCTGAGTTGGAAATCATTGAACAGGTCAAGACGGCAGATATGGATGGTGATGGCGATCTGGATATTATAATAATTAATGATCAAGGCAATGTGCGTATCATGCGCAATGATGGTGGCAATCTTAACAACTATTTAAAAGTAAGGCTCGCTGGATTGCGAACAGGTAGCAGTAAAAATAATTATTTTGGATTTGGCTCAAAAGTAGAAGTGAAGTCTGGCGGTTTGTACCAGATGCGTCATGTAGATAAAGCCGTCAGCCACTTTGGCTTGGGCAATAGAGCTGGCGCTGATGTTGTAAGGGTATTATGGAGTAACGGGGTTCCACAAAACCGATTTACTCCACAGAATAATCAAACGATTGTAGAGACACAAATCTTGAAAGGTTCCTGCCCATACTTGTATGCCTGGAATGGCAATGAATATGCTTTTGTTACGGACGTATTATGGCCCAGCGCACTAGGCATGCCACTAGGCATTATGGCAGGTGAACCTCTGTATGCTTTTCCCAACTCTACCGATGAATATCTCTGGATGGACGGAGAGAAAGTCCATGCCAGAGACGGCAAGTATACACTGCAATTCACTACTGAATTGTGGGAAAGCCCCTATTTGGATAATATAAATTTGATTGTCTTAGACCATCCTGAAAGTGTGGATGTATATATTAATGAAACATTTATACCACCGCCCTACCCTCCATTTCGTATTTACAGTGTAGCTAAAAAGTATTCACCTCTATCCGCTGTGGATCAATTGGGCAATGATTTGCGCAATGCCGTGTTGGCAAAGGATCAAGAATACACGATGCATTTAACGCCTGATATTTATCAGGGCATTACAGAACTGCACGACCTGACTTTAGATTTTGGTGATCTCGACCATGCCGATTCGATCTTTTTGTTTTTGCAGGGCTGGTTGTTCCCAACCGATGCCAGTATTAATGTGAATATTTCCCAATCTAGCGTAACTGGTCTCATTTTTCCCCAGCTGCAGGTAATAAATCGTGAAGGGAACTGGGAAACGGTAATTAATAACCTTGGTTTTCCAAAAGGAAAAAATAAAACCATGATTTTTGATCTCACCGGAAAATTTATAGTAGCTGATTATCGAGTTCGCATACGTACAAATATGGAAATTTATTGGGATCATATTTTTATGGCTACCGATGTCACCAATAATGATCTTACAGTAGTCAATTTACAGCCTGCTTTAGCAGATCTTCACTATCGCGGTTTTTCTATAGTAACTCGGAAGGATTTTGGAAGTCCACACATGCCGGATTATTATAATATAACTACGGGTCAGAAATGGCGCGATCTAACTGGTACGTATACGAGGTATGGTGATGTATTGCCATTATTACTGGAATCAGATAATAAGTATGTAATTATGAATGCAGGCGATGAAATCTCATTAGAATTTATAGCTTCAGATTTACCCGACTTACCTGAAAACTGGCGCCGGGACTTTTTATTTTATAATGATGGGTGGCTAAAGGACGGTGACTTGAATACAGCCCACGGACAAACTGTAGAACCACTACCATTTCATGGCATGAGCGCTTATCCCTATGGGCCTGGAGATGACTATCCCACTAATTCAGGCTATATAGAGTATATGAACATGTATAATACCAGGACTGTTACCACAGATGCCTTTAAGGATGAAATTCGTAACTATTCAAAATCAAAATGACCTTAAGGTAGCGCAAACGCTACATAATAATCCCCAGGCGCTGTTCCCATTTTTCCGCCGCCGCAAGCGATAACGACATATTGTCGCCTATCCACAGAAAAAACGCTAGGCGTGGCATACCCGCCAGCTGGTAGTCTATGTTTCCACAATTCTGCCCCCGTATCTTTATCAAATGCCCGTATGTGCTCGTCTTGTGAAGCAGCAATAAAAATTAGTCCACCAGCAGTTACCACAGGACCACCATAATTTTCCGTACCTGTTTTTGGGATTCCTCGTTCGGTCAACTCTTTGAATTCACCCAGTGGCACTTGCCATAAAATTTCTCCTTTATTTAAGTCTATAGCATTTAGTGTCCCCCAAGGTGGTTTAACAGCAGGATATCCTTCTTGGTCAAAAAAGCGGTTGTACCCTGTATGCGAATAGGGGATTGCAAACTCCAGCAATTCTTTGCTTAGATCATCTAGCCAGTTTTTATCTCCGTTGTTTTTTTCTCTATTTTGAACGTTATCATCGTATAAATATGCCAGTAGTGCGTTTTTCTTTTCGTCAGAAAATTGATTGTATGAAGGCATAAAACCCTTACCTTTTTCAATGATAGCCATTGCAGTTTCTCGAGCCAATATTTTATTAAGGTTTAAAAGTGGGGGGTAGGTGCCTGGGGCATTTCCCTGTCGACTTTGCCCATGACAAATAGCACAATTGGTTTTATATATTTTTTCACCGATATCTTTTATTGTTTTAGGCTTTGGTTGGTCGCCAGTATCCAATTCCAATTTAACCATATGCTGTATCCATGGCATCTCATTGGCATTCACATATAAAATACCTGTATTGCTATCATAAGATGCGCCTCCCCATTCAGCGCCACCATCAAAGCCGGGGAAATACATGGTTCCCTCTATACTGGGTGGGATAAATTGTTCTCCTGCTCTGGTTTTGCTCCATATAGTTTTTACATATTCATAAGCTTCAGGACTAATATTTGTAATTTCTTCTTCGCTGAAATGTTGTCTAGCGAAGGGAGGCGGTTTCAACGGAAATGGTTGCGTCGGCCAAGTTTCTTCACCCTTAAGATCGGATTTTTTTACTGGCCGTTCTTCGATAGTAAACAATGGTTTTCCTGAACCACGATCAAGAAGAAATACGTAACCCGATTTTGTAACTTGTGCTACCGCATCAATCTTTTCTCCATTATGTGTTACAGTAACAAGATTTGGCGTTGCCGGTAGATCGCGGTCCCAAAGATCATGATGTACGGTCTGGTAGTGCCATAAACGTTGTCCATTTTCTGCGTCAATCGCTATGATACAATTTGCAAACAAGTTAGATCCTTTCCGATTTCCGCCCCAGAAATCAAATGATGCTGATCCAGTGGGCGCATATACCACTCCCCGCTCTACGTCTAAACTGATACCCGCCCATGCATTCGCTCCACCTATTTTACCATAGGCATCTTTGGGCCATGTATCATACCCAAATTCACCAGGTTTCGGTATGGTATTGAACACCCATTCCACAGCACCTGTTCTTGCATTAAAGGCACGTATATGACCAGGAGCAGCGTCAGCATTCTCTGAAACGCGGGTACCAATTATGTATAAATTTTTATAAATAACTCCAGGAGTTGTTGAAATAACAAAGAGATCTGCTGCTCTGGTACCCAATCCTGCTTTAAGCGATGTGACTCCTTCTGTCCCAAAACTTACCACAGGTTTACCTGTGATTGCATCAATAGCAAATAGGAGCGATCCGGCAGTAAATAATATTCTCTTGTCATTGCCTGATTCCCAATAAGTCACTCCTCTATTTACATGCGGTGAAAAATCCAGAGCCGGATCAAATTCCCATAGTAATTCTCCCGTTCCAGCACGCAAGGCAATCAATTTAATGGTGGGGGATGTAGCGTATAAAATATCATCAACAATAATCGGATTGCATTGAATCTGGGACTGTTTGTTCAGTTTGTCTCCGGTTTGATAGACCCAGGCTACATCTAGCTGGTCAACATTACTTTTGTTGATCTGGTTTAACGAAGAATATTGGTTGCTTCCCGGATCTCCCAAGTATGTTTCCCAGGATCTATGAAGATCTTTTCTACTATCGCAACTGATTATACCAATACATGACAAGATTACAAGAAAGAACCGGTATATTATCATCAACATTAATCCCTAGACAGTTCCTCGATCAGATTAGAGCCTTCTTTTATCAATATTTCCCGGTTATTTTGTATTTTTTTAAATGTGTTTCTTTTCCCGCTGGGCCAAAAGATTGATAGAGAATCAACCATTTTATGATAACCAAGTCCAAAGGATGCCGTTCGTTCCGACTGGGAAAGATAGCTGGATCCTGTATGTATTATTCGATGCATTTTATGACCATCTACAGCAACTACAACCCTTGCTCCAAGGGCGTCTTTATTACTGGTTTTTCCGTCAAGAATTACTCGCAGAAAATTTTTTTCCTCAATATTATTGCGCCATAAATGAACAGGGCCATTGTTTTCCGTAAGCAGAATATCCAGATCACCGTCTCGATCATAATCTCCCACAGCGGCACCACGCACTACCATTTTGTTGTTTAAAACACCAGCAACCATTTGGTTTGCATTGGTAAACACACCGCTACCGTCATTTGTAAACAACTGTGATTCTTGCCGATAGGTTATGCCTTCCTGATCTTTGGTGCGCAGGGGGTAGACATGGCCATTACCGACAAAAAGATCTAGATCTGTATCTAGGTCTGCGTCGAAAAGGAATAATCCAAATGTAAGCGATAAATAACTTGTTCTTCCGATTTTAGATAAGGCGGATCGGTCATTAAACCATCCTTTTCCGGAATAACGGTATACACCAATCATTTCGCTGGAAAAATTTCCCACAAAGATAGAAGGGTGTCCACTACTATCAACAATACCTGCATCGATCCCCATTCCGGCTCTAGCTTCACCATTTTCTCCATAGGCCATACCCAGTTTAGTTCCTATTTCAGCAAATGTGCCATCGCCATTGTTTTGATATAGTAAATCTCGCTCACCATCATTGGCCACGGCTAGATCTGGCCAGCCATCATTATTATAATCAAGTTGAACTACCCCAAGAGATTTTCCTGGAGCAGGGATGAAGCCGGCTATATTCGTATGGTCAGAAAATGTCCCATCCCCATTATTATGATAAAATCTGCTTGGTATGCCTACATACATTTCCGGGGGACAATACACTTTGGTTTTATTATCTAAAGAACACCAAAGATCGCCGGCAGGAGACCAGATAGCGTAATTCCCAACGTATAAATCAAGCCAACCGTCCTTATCAGCATCAAAAAATATAGCTGAACTGCTCCATTCGATCCTATTTCCTAACCCTGACCGCTGACTTACGTCCCTATAGATACCATCATGATTGTTAAGCAGTATATTTCTTCCCAATGATGTTAGATATATATCCTGATCACCATCGTTGTCATAATCAGCTGATACAATACCCAGTCCATATGTATTTATGAACCCTAGGCCTGCCTCTTCTGTGACTTCAGTGAAAGTCCCGTTTTTATTATTTTTATAGAGCCATAATGCCTTTACATCTCGTTTGGTATGTCCAGCCCAGCCACCACCACCAACCAACAGAATATCAATCCAGCCATCATCATTATAATCAATAAATCCGCAACCTGACCCCATTTGTTCCGGGAACCACATTTTTCCAAAGGAACCATTGTCATGGCTAAAGCTCCCCAGCCCAGCTTCCTTGGTTACTTCAGAAAAGTTTAATTTCGCCGTTACGCTTTGGTATGTTTCGAGAATTTCTTTTGCAACTGATTCGTTTTCCTTGATGCAAGCAATATTATTAATTAATAAAATCAGCATTAGCAAATTTATTCCCTGGCATATCAGGACCTGAAAAGGATGGAATTGGTTTGGTGTTGCACCAGTCAAGATTGAGCAAAATTACATTATAATTATGGTTTTAAGATACAAGTCTTCATTAGGTCTAATGAGCATAGATTGGAATCTAAACAGCCATCATAGAGCAATGAGTTTACAAACACAATTATTTTTCTTGACTAATAGGGAAAATATATGCGAAGTTCGCTTTCGATGGTCGGTAGCCTAGCCAAAAAAGCCATAAAAAAGCGCGTCATTGCGTGAAAATTTCTATCATTGATCAAGAGAAAAATTCAAATAATTACTTCACATGGAGGATAACAAAATGATGAATCGTAATAGCTATGCCAGTAAAATAGTGCTTTTATTAACATTTGCAGTTTTTGTGGGCGGTAGCCTTATTGGACAAACCGCTGGTAAGGTCAGAGGTACAGTGACCGATGAAAGTACCGGTGAAGCTCTTGTCGGCGCGAATATCTTAATTGATGGAACAGACTTGGGTGCTGCAACTGATGAAAACGGTGAATATTTTATTTTGAATGTTTCGCCTGGCACATATACTATGCGAGCACAGCTGATTGGTTATGCAGAAGATGTAGAGTCAGATATACGCGTATATATAGATCTGACTACAACCGTTGATTTTTCCACTAGTCCAGAGGCATTAGAAGGATCGGCTGTAGATGTTGTTGCACGGCGCTCGCTCGTCCAGCCTGATGTTGCGGGTACGGTTATTAATGTAAGCGGCGGCGATATTGAGAATATACCTGTAAGATCCGTTGGCGATTTTATCAGTCAGCAGGCTGGCGTTGAGTCTGGTATGGTTATCAGGGGTTCCGGTATAAACGAAACAGCGTTTGTTATTGATGGTATTAGTACACGCGGCGGACGTGATGGAACGCCAACAACCGCCATTGCGTTGACTTCAGTAGATGAATTACAGATACAAACCGGAGGGATGAGCGCCTCTGTGGGCAATGCCCGCGGTGGTGCCATTAATATTGTGACTAAGGATCCACGGGATAGAATGATTCTGGATGTATTGATAAATCAAACACCAGCTCACAATATGTCCTTTGCAGAAGGCGCAGAAATTGTAAAAGATGATGATGCCTACTGGTGGAAACCGTATAAAGATGAAAGCATGAATGCAGCAGGAACAGATGGTGGAGCTTGGGATAATTACTATAAAGGGCAATACCCTGCATTTACCGGCTGGGATGCTCATATGGCCGGCGCAACAGGTACAGGTGCAACACTAACCAAAGCTGATTGGTTAGAAGTGTTTGATTGGCACCATCGCAAAAACACGGAAGTAACAGAAGCTTTTTCTTCTATTGATTTGACTTTTGGCATGCCATTAGGTGGGACTGGCCTGCGTTTTCTGGTTTCTTACTTGAATAACAACGAGCCCTACTTCTATCCACAAGCTCGCGCATCATTTAAAGAGAGCAGTGTTCATGCCAAACTTATGTATGATTTAAGCTCATCAATGAAATTGATGACTTTTGTAAAAACTGCGAACCAAGAAGGTACGGCCCATGAAGCCTGGGATATGTTACATGTCCCGTATCCACAGCGTGGCGGTACACCATTGTATCCATGGGGGGCTGGTAGCGCTAACTCAACATTAGTTTTTAATAGTAATCAGGGAATATCACCTACTGAAACATTGATTAATCAGAATGGAGATCATGTTGGTAGAAGTGTGATTTTTTCATGGGACAGGTATGCTGTAACAGATTACAACACCAATATTATGGGTGCAACATTTACGCATACACTTAATGCAAAATCTTTTTATAATCTTGGATTTTCGATTAATTCTGAAGAATTCAAGACCGGTCCTAATACGCGCCGTGGATCAACAAATTCTGGACCAGGAGACTCAAATAGTGATGTCCCTTCTGCTGTAGTAAAGCTATATGGTGCAGGTGGAACAGGTGTAGATTCGCTTGTTTGGACGCCTTGGGGATGGACATCAGACGGTATGAGCAACCCGGGCAGTGGAGCCCGCCTAGGTGGTCACTGGGCCCGCGGTCGTGATGATTCCAAAATTTCAAGCACAAATATTAATTTTGATTATACTACTCAGCTGAACAGTACAAACCAGGTTAATGCTGGTTTGTGGATGTCCATGTATGATTATGATATGGAATATGGATCCAGTGATTCCGTTATTGTGCACGTTGAGCGCGGTGCTCAAAAATGGCAAAAAACACCGATGCAAGCAGGTTTATATTTAGAAGATAAATTGGAATTCAAAGGAATGATCGCAACGTTGGGAATGAGTATGGATTATTATAATCCAAATACTGATTGGTGGAACTATGATGACTATGCCCGCGATTTAACGGCCAAGGAAAAAGGCGAAATCGGAGACGAGCGTTTTTCAGACGTTGATGCAGAAGCAGCAGAAACGCAAA
>CAYYXU010000036.1:14033-15402 GCA_964475645.1 uncultured bacterium
GAAATCGGAGACGAGCGTTTTTCAGACGTTGATGCAGAAGCAGCAGAAACGCAAATCACATGGAACCCAAAGATCAGGATTGCATTTCCAATTACTGTGAATAGCAAATTATATTTCAATTATGGCACTTATCGTCAGCAATTGACTGCCCAGGAAAGCTTCATGATCTGGCAGGCCTGGCGTGGCGAAGTGCATCAGATTGGTGATCCAAGTAACCCGATGCCGAAGACTGTTAGCTATGAAGTTGGCTATGAACAGGCACTCCGCGATGCATATTTATTGCGTTTAGGCGGATACTATAAGGACAATTCCTTGCAGTCTAAAACGGTTTGGTATCAAAGTATAGACTCTGAAGTATCTTATCTTAAATCTCAGCCCTATAACTATAGTGATACCCGTGGTTTGGAATTCTCACTTAGCAAGAATATGGGCGACTTGAGAGGTTACTTCAATTACACGTATTCTGTTCGTACCCAGGGCAATTTTGGATGGGGTTCACAATATGAGAATGATGTTACTCAGGCCACTTATGAACTTACTTCAACAGATCATTATCAAATTAAACCGGTGGCCGAACCGTTTGCTTCGGCTAACTTGGAATATGTGGCTCCTAAGAGCATGGGCCCATTGGCTGATTTTCGTGTAACACTAAATGGAGGCTGGCGCGCTGGCCGTCACTTCACGTGGGTTGGGCCAGGAGGCGCATCAGTCCCTGGAGTGAACAATAATATTCAGATGAGAGATTTCTTCTTCCTGAATGCCCGGCTAAGTAAAAACTTTAATGTTGGTGGTAGTCGCGTAATGGTTTTCGCAGATATACAAAACCTGCTGAATTGGAAGTATATGTATTTCAGCCCTTACAATCCTGATGGTGGCCCGTTTGAAGGCCAAGGTCACGGTGGAACTGACTGGGATAACTATATGACTTCACTTCATATGCCAACCGAATTTTGGAGTGAGGTAGATGCTAATGAAATGACCTACAATGCTATAGCGGGCGATGATCGACCAGGCACTTTCAGAGAACGGGATGTTGCTTATGTGCCCATTGAAGTAGTAGCGAGCACTGCAGGCATAGAGGCCCTTGCAGCTGATTTGACTCAACTCCCAACTTTAATACAAACTGAAAATGTGCTCTACTATGACCATGAAGCAGGTAATTATTACCGTTGGGATGGAACTAATTTTGGTCCAGCAGCTAACAGTTTTGTTGATGATGTGAAGAAAGATAAAGCGTACATAGATATGCCAAACGAATGGCACAGAACGTTCCTTAATCCAAGAACAATTAGCATAGGTGTACGAGTCTCTTTTTAGGTAATTAGAATTAAGAATAAAATACAATTGGTTAATCCTAACGTATAGGAGA
>CAYYXU010000037.1:0-15379 GCA_964475645.1 uncultured bacterium
TGAAATCTACCCCACTTTTTTATATTCAGTCTCTTATAGATTGTCTGTTTATTTGTCAATATTTCCGTCGGTAAAGAACAAAATTTCCCTTGCAAATAAATTACTTTAAGTGCTACCTGTGTAATGTAAAACTAACCTGAATTCTTAGTTTAATTAATTTCCTTAAATAAACTATTTGGTGGAAAAATCCTAGAATATGTATCTAGTCTAGTAAAAAACAACAGCTGATGATCTCAACAGCCATTTCATTATAACTTAATTAAAATTTATTTCTTCTTCTCTTTTTCTTCTTCTGGTACGCCAAAGACCTTGTCATTAAGTACCTTAATCTCACTTTGCATAACCGTTATTGTCTGTTTGATTTCCGTCCTTTCACCCTTACTGCGACGCCGCTCACGGTTAAAATTATCAGTCAGATCTTGAATATCATCTTCAACATTGGCAAACTGCTTGGCTACCGTACGATCCAATTCATCGAGATTATATTGTACTTCTTGAATAGCATTGCCCAGTGAATCAGTGACATAATCAATATATTTGGTATTTGCAATAATATCCTGTTGTGCTTTCTGTAGGTGTTTACCCCGTCCTATAAATTGTAAATTTAGTTTGCGTAGATCTTCTCTAAACTCGTTATGAACCACATTTACATGTTCTGAATCATTCTTATTTAATTCGTCCATCCGCGCTATCATATTAGTAGCGATATATTGAAAATAACCAGCTACTCCGATCAATACCACTAACACTCCAAAAATTATCTTGTCCTTTACGCTCATTAGATACTGTCACTCCTTAAATTATCCTAATTGTTCTAATTTTTTCTCCCATTCACTCATTTCCCTATCACCTTCTCCTGCAGGCCCTACGGACGCTTCCCCATCCGTTGCTTCTTCAGCCACGGTCGGTTTACCTTCTCTCGCGATAAGGTCCGCAAGGATCTCTTTTTTATTAGCAGCATTTTCTAACATTTGCTCCATTATATCACCTACTTCATCTTTGAAATCCGTCACAGTGTACTCTAATCTGGCCACAAGTTCATCAAGGATAACCTTTCCGTAACTATCACCAACTCCATCAAGGAATTCATTTAATTTAGCAGAGAGCATAGCCGCAAGCTGGTCTTTAGTATTTATTTCACTTGCCATAAATGATACTCCAAATTACCGATAGTTAAATAAAATACGAAATTTAATTTCATGCCAGCAACAGCACTTTACAAATAATTTTTTATGGATTCAAGCACTGGCACGCAAGGTAATATCTTTTACTTCCACCAAGCCGTTTTTTGTAAATTCATCAATAATAGGGTACAATATGGATCGTTGTAAACTATAAGGCAGCTTGTCTGATACTTCAGTCTGGATCAAATCCTTCCCGCCAATGCTGGCTTCGGAATCACGTTTAAAAACTTTTCTTTGGGCAACAATAATGACTTCCACTCGGTCTTCAACCAACACCGCGATTCGGAAATCATACTGCCTAATATCTTTTTTCACACCCTGCATTTTTGTCAAAATGAAGAACCCCTCCGGAGCTACTAGGTCAATTTTGTAACCCAAATCCAGCAAAGAATTCTTAGCAAGTTCCAGTGCCTCATCTTGTGTACACTGATAATTGAAATAGCGGATCATTCGTGGTCGTTCTGGACAGAACGAAAATTGTACAGCTAATACGACAAAGAGGATTGGTCGCAGCATGGAAATATGTATGATCAGTAAATATCAAATATGGACGGTGGCGGTTCTTCCACAATTATTTCTTCAGCCATGATCATGTAATCAGGATTATAGTAAACCAATTTCATAATAGACATGTCATCGCCAAATATATTCAAGTCATTTTTCGGTACCTGAACAATACTGTTCAGCAACAGGCTTATTTTTACTGGAGACACATTCCAGGATGAAAAATAAAACGCCCTTTCAAACCCAATATTGACAATATCGTGCACACCCATAGCACCTGATTCGATTCGATCCGTTGTTTGTGGAAATCCATATACTTCTGAAAGGCTTCTTTCGACCTGCGTGAATAATTCCAGATGGGATTCATAATCAGATGGATCCAGGGAATATTGAATTTCTACTTTCCAGAATCCACTATCGGAGAATACATATTCTATGATCACAGCTTCCTGTCCGAGAAAACCAGACATCTGTAATGCTGTACTATCGCGAATAAACATTGGTTCGTCCATATATTGTAAGTTTGGTATAGAACCCAGTGGTGTACCCCACATAAATCCCTTATAGCCATAATCGAGATCCATCGGAGGGCCAATCGTATCTACTGCAACACCAAGTGAATCGCCAACCCAGCCTAATGAATCATTGCTAGTTGTATCTTCAGAGGCGCCAGTAACCGCAGGTGGGTCCGCTATGCCATTATTTCCTTCTTGGGCCGTCAAAGCGGAAATAACCGTCAGGATTAAAATAGTGCGGTTCATTGGGAACCCGAGGTAACGGCTGTTACAGTGTTTAGTAATGTACCAACCATGTGCGTTAAAATACACACCAATCTAAGATGTAGGCAAGGTCAAATATATTAATTCAAAACCGTCCCAACCCGGTCAAATCTGGGCAGCTTGTTTTTAAAATTTAGTGACATGTAAACAAACAATGCTTCCCCTAATAGGTATTTTCGTGGTACAAAACCCCAGAAGCGCGAATCATAACTATCATCCCGGTTATCACCCATGGCCCAGAAATAATCCTGTTTAACAGTGTAGTATGGTATTTCTTTGATTGATCTACCATCTAGATACAATTCACCATTGGGTAAATTGTTCATCCAAGGATTAATTTTATTCCCTAGTGGATAATAATCATCAAAAACGGTTTCATTTTTCTTTCTGCGCATTAGGTTCTCTGGGTCTGTCATAGTAAATACATATTCCCTGGGTCCACTATTTATAGTGAGCTTGTGTCCATCAAGGACAATCAAATGGAGAAGTAATTGAGCATTGGCAGGAGTTACCGCAATTTCATCTCCTATTTTGGGCACACGAATTTGTTTGAAATGATCTTTATTTCCCTTATTCCCTAAAAATATCATCGGATTATTCCTACCTGGCTCATCCATTCTTCCCTGGAATTTTCCATGTTTCGGTTGAGCATATTCTCGACTATTAACGTAAATACGCCTGGCCCGAATTTCTACGGTATCCCCCGGTAAGGCAATGCAACGTTTTACATATTTTTGGTGCGTATCCCGTGGATACTTGAAAATGATAATATCACCTTGTTTGACTTTGCGAAATTGTGGAAAAACAATATATGGTAGGTCAAATCCGATATCAGTATATGGGATTCCGACCCAATCCGGTGTTCGCATACCATAAACAAAGCGATTCCCAATAAGGAAATCACCAGTCATGATCGTGTTTTCCATACTACCTGTGGGCACGATATATGCTTCAACAAGAGTCGCTTTCAATAAAAAGGCAATCATTACCAAAATTGTAAGTGAACGAACTTCCTTATAGATTTTGGATTCTTTCATATGATTAGAATTTAGAATATTTCACGATCGGATAAAAAATAAACATTATTCGTCTAAACTTATGCATTTAAAATGTTTAAACTTTGGTGGCAACGGTTGAAGGTAGACACAGATCAAATCCACGGAAATATCTTTTTTAACCTGCATGTCTACAGCGTATTTGTCTATAGATTTCTTCAGCTTTTTTAATTTATTTTGATCAAAATTTTGCGCTGATGTGTTGAGATTATTTTTATCGTATGTTTTTACCTCTATGAAAATTATTTTTCCATTCTTTTCTGCAATAATATCGATCTTGCCATAAGGATCACAAGTTTCATTCATGGATAGTATTTCGTAATTCCTTTCCACCAAATAAACAGCCGCAACCTGTTCTCCCCATTGTCCGATTCTATCCTCTTTTTGCAACCAAGATAATGTAGGCATTGCAGCTGCAACTGGCTTGAAAGTCTTCCGATGAATAGCACATGCTTTATTAAGTTGAAGTATTTTCATATGTTCCCTAGTTCCGTAACCTTTATGTTTTTTGAAACCATATACTGGAAAGATTATATCGTACTGTTCCATCATATTATCACGTGTAACCTTAGCAATAATAGAAGCCGCTTTAATTACATCAACTGTTTGATCTCCCTTTATGACCCCTTTGTTCGGTATTATCTGTGTTGACAATGCATAGCCATCAATTAAGGCCTGATCAGGTGTTTGTTTTAATTGACCCAAGGCCATTTTCATGGCCTGCTGGGTAGAATACAATATATTTGTTTTATCAATTTGAGCTGCTGAAATAATTCCTACGCCAATAGAGATTGCCTGCTGATTTATATTAATAAATAACTTCGATCGTTTTTTTGGGGTTACTTTTTTAGAATCATTAAGCCCTTCTAGATTATACGAATTTGGTAGAATCACTGCAGCAGCTACTACAGGTCCGGCTAAAGGACCTCGTCCTGCTTCATCTACTCCTGCTATTATTGCCATATTATTTTATTTATTCACCCTTTCATTCAGTCTAATTGCCAGTTGCCAGTTCAAAGAGGTACGTGTAAACTTAACTCTTCAACTTTATTTGATTAAACGTGAAAACTAAATGAATAACGCACGCGCCGGTACTGTTGCTTTTGGAATCATATTTCTTATCCTGATAATATTTGGTGTAGAATTTTATGATCAGGTCTGGTCTTTTCCAGACTTCTCACCCGTTCCACTTATGATTATAGCACTTGTTGGAACAGGAATTTTTGTTACAGTAAAGCTTGGTTTTCCACAGATACGTTACTTCCGTCACGGTATAGATGTGACCCGAGGTATTTATGATAATCCTGATGATGAAGGCGATTTAAACCATTTTCGAGCCTTAACAACTGCCCTTTCGGCAACAGTAGGAATTGGAAATATTGCCGGTGTAGCAACGGCCATTTATTATGGTGGCCCCGGTGCTCTTTTCTGGATGTGGATAACTGCATTTTTCGGTACGACTTTGAAATTCTCCGAATGTACTTTATCCCTAAAATATCGAGAAATCCGCGAAGATGGTCACACCGCTGGCGGACCTATGTATACCATCGCACACGGCCTTGGCGCTAAGTGGAAATGGATGGCAGTTGCTTTTGCCTCTTTCGCAATAATATGTTCATTTGCGACAGGAAATTCAATTCAATCATTCACCGTATCAGATCAGATCTATTCTGAAGTCAGTCAGATTGTCGGTGATGATCATTTTCTAACCCTTAAACACACCATCTGGTCAGGATTTGGTGTTTCCGTACAGCAGGTTATAAATGGAATATTTATGTGCCTCATAGTTGGATTAGTGATCATTGGCGGCATTCAACGTATTGGCCATGTTACCGGATTCCTAGCGCCGATAATGGCGGTTATTTATGTTTTTTTCGCATCACTGATATTGGTGGGAAATTTCAATCTAATTGCAAGTAGTTTTTCCATGGTCATATCAATGGCATTCAATCCACCTGCTGCAGTGGCTGGCAGTGGCGGAGGAATACTCCTTACTATGCTCTGGGGAATAAAACGCGGACTTTATTCCAATGAAGCTGGACAAGGCAGTGCTGCTATAGCGCATTCCACTGCGAAAACCTCATATCCCGTTCGTGAAGGTGCTGTAGCCATGCTAGGCCCCTTCATTGATACTATCTTAATTTGTACTCTCACAGGAATGGTGATCATTACTACTGGTGCTTGGCAACATACTGAATTCTACGTAAATATTTCTGCCGGATCAAAGGCTGTGGCGGACGCCGCTTTGGCAGAAGGATATTTCCAGGGCATGAAATTAATGAATAGCAGCCTGCTAACATCGTTCGCCTTTAAGGAAGGTTTAAGCTGGTTATTTGATTTTGGAGATAAGATCGTTACGTTATCGGTCCTTCTTTTCGCCATATCCACTGCTATAAGCTGGTCATTTTATGGTGACCGATCTGTGGTGTACCTGTTTTCCGAAAAAGCGATACTTCCCTATAAGTGGGTGTTTTTGTTATTTATCTTTATCGGTGCCATTGCTGAGTTAGAGGCCATTTGGGCCTTCGGTGATGCTGCTCTAGGCTTTATGACCTTTCCCAACCTTATTTCTATTATTTTACTATCAACAGCACTGAAATCCATGACCAAGGATTATTTTTCCCAGGACCACGATCCGGTTTAATAATAATTAGTGGAAAATAGGAAATTATTTCTGTCTGTAGCCAAGACAGCGGCTCGAAACGCGTCTGAGCTCATTATGCAGGCTCAGGGTTTGAATCACAAAGTATCTAGTAAATCAACCATTACTGACCTGGTAACTACGATAGATAAACAAGCAGAACGGACCATTAAAGACTATATTCTTACAAATTTCCCAGATCATGGTATTCTTGCTGAGGAATCAGGGAAAATTTCTTCAGATTCAATATATCAGTGGGTCATTGACCCCTTGGATGGCACGACCAATTTCGTACATGGTCTTGCACCTTTTTGTGTTTCAATAGCTCTAATGGAAGATAATGAACCAATTCTTGGAGTTGTTTCTGAATTGCCCGCAGGCAATTTATTCTGGGCTGAGTGTAATGAGGGTGCCTATTGCAATGACGATCCTATTCATGTTGCAACTACTACATCGGTCACTGATGCATTATTGATTACTGGATTTGCCTATGAGCATGATTTTAGATGGGTAACAAATATGAAATTGTTTAAGGATTTCACTAATATCAGCCAAGGAGTACGCCGCCTTGGATCAGCCGCTGCAGACCTATGTTATGTTGCCTGCGGAAAAGCAGATGGTTTTTGGGAAATCGGCCTTCAACCCTGGGATAGTGCTGCTGGTGTATTATTGATTATGGAAGCCGGTGGAAAAGTGTCCCGTATGGATGGTAAACCGTTTACCATCCATGATCAGCATTTATTAGCAACCAATGGTTATTTGCATAAGGAAATGTTGGCAAAAACGGTACCGGCTATTGCATCTATCTCTGACCAAGACTAATCTACATTTGGATTAGTACCATTCTTAGCAGGACATTCTTCCCAATAATAACACCAGTTACATAATATTGATTCTTTGGCGGGAAACTGTCCACTACTTTTTTCTTTTTCCCTGATTGTATCGATGAGCCCTTTGATTTTTTCTACTAACTTGTCCAAATCTAATGAACTTTTTACTACTTCCCGTCGAATTCCCTGCCTGAGGAAATGCCATATCAATTTTACTTTTTGAACATCGGGGAATATTTTTATTAATCCGATATGATATAGCGCCAATTGACGATCCTTATTTGCCTCATTCTGGCTCATAGCACGGGAAGATGTCTTATAATCATGGATCTCGTAACAACCATCTGCAACCTGGTCTACTCGATCTACAATACCCCGTATTTTATATGTACCACCCGAATCAATAGAAAATTTCATATCAAGTTCATTATGGATAACTGGTGTTTCAAAAGGGTGTTGGTTGCGGTAATATCTAGCCAAGCACGCTTCCCCAATCCGGCGGGTTTGTCCTATGGAAATTTCTCGTTTCACAATGGCAATTCGATCGTGCCAATTTTCCGTCCATAACGCATGATATTTATCAAGTACTGTATCAAGAAGTGGTGTTTTACCAGTCAGTATTTTATTATAAAGAAATTCTAATGATTCATGAACCCGCTTACCCATAAAGGCTTCGATACCTTCGTCTTGTTTTCTAACATGATCAATGTATCGTATACGAAATTGAGCTGGACATTTTTCATAACTAGATAGCCCACTATGAGAATATCGATCGATCACTTAAAACATTTGGTCAGGTTAGCATATACTACCATCCAACACCTCGGAAATATGGAGTGGTGAGTTTGTAATCCCCAAAACCGTTATCATCATAAAAACTGAAATTTCTGTTTATGGAATAATAATACCATGTTTCATATGTATCGCGACTACCTCTACTAAATGACCTTTGCGTATCATCTGGTGGCCCAAAAAGTATATATATCATACCCATATCAGACTTCCATCCTGGGGAACCTACAGCTGCAAAATGTTCATTAGTATAACTTACACGATAATAATACTGATCCATTAATTCGTTTACTACAGTCCCGGGTGAAGGATCACGGTCTTTCCAGAATTGATAAAATAATTTCTCCCGCTCTTTACGTTTTGCATTTTTAACACGTTTATATTCATCATCTGTAACAACATAACGCATCTGATCTAGCGCCTCATCGATATTTATGATGAAGCTTGTAAGGCCTGGCTTCCTAATCCGTAGTTCCATCGCTTTTGAATCACTCTTATTTTTTTGAGTGATAGTTACATCAATAGCCATGGTTAAATTTTCATCAGGTTTTCGATCAATAAGGATACGGTGAGTAAATATTTCTTTTTCAGAAGAAAGTTTTAATTCTTTATCCCAAAAAACATCATCATTTGCATCTTTTGCTACCACATTTATTGTAAAATTACCTGGCTTTACCCGACCTGATAAAAATAAAGTGAAATCCTTGACCTTATGACTAATATCCTTGGTAGATACAGGTATTTTATTTTCTTCCAATCCCCAATTACCTGGGTATTCACCGATTAAAAATGGAGGATAAATTGATAACGGCTGTAATAATCCAGTCATATCAATTTTTTCACGGACTATGCCTTTGAGCCGAGTATCCGCATCGATTAACTCACCAACAACATTATATTCGGTGGCTTTAACAATGAATTCAGCCATGACAATTTCTCGAGCAGATCGGTTAATTGTACTAACATAATCACCCACGGATACAGTGGATTGAAATATATTGCGATCAATCTGATTTCCATCTTTATCTCTTATACCAAGACTAGCTTCGTAACCAGCACTAAAACCGCCTTCATCTTTTATAAATTGTAATGACTGGTAAGGAATTAGACCGTAAACAAGCAGGCGAATATTATCACCTTCAGTGACGACCGGGTATGCAGTTACTTTAAATTGATCTACATTGCGTTTGGGACCCCGCCCTTTTCGGCTCTGATCCTGTGCAAAAAAAGTAGTACCCGAAAGGATAAATACAATTAATAAACTGTTAAAATAACGTTCCATTTATAAGTCTTTTTTCCAATTGAACTGTATAAGCCCATTATTTGTGGCTAACCATAATTTGTCACGTGTCACGTAAATGTCATTGACATTACCAATGAATGGATAATTATATTGTTGTTTAAATTGTTTTTTCATATGCATCCTAGTCAATCCCCGATCCGTAATAATGAATAATTGTTTTTTATAGATATTTAATTCCCTTACAAAATCATTATTATATATCGTCGGCTCTGCAACTAGTTCCCAGTATGAATTTACGTCATTATATGCGATTATTCCTTGATTCGTACCCGCATATAATTTGTTTTCATCGGAGTCTAGAGCAAAAAATTTTGTCATTGTTTCAATACGGTTAATTATCGAATCTACGTTTCCGACATACCTGAAGGGCAATAGTGTTTCAGAATTAATATCGTAACAAAAAAGCATATATTCAGTACTGACCCAAAGTTTATTTTTGATCAATACTATATCATGAACAAAATTATTTTGCAATAAACTGCTTAACAATGAAGCTTCAGATCGTTTCGTTTTGATATTTATTTTTTTGACTTCATAAGCTGATGCGACCCAGACAAAATGAGTATCAGGTTCGAGCGCTTTAATCTTACCAACTGGTAATCCCCGAGCCGCATCTAAGGTCCTCCAAAAATCATCTTTTCGATTATATACATAAATCGCGTTTTGACCGCCAAACCATACTTCATTACCTACACTACAGCTTCCAAAAACTTCTAATTGGTCAATGTTTATTGCCGTCTCTCCTTCAAACCAGGTAAAATAGCCACGTTCAGGGTCAGCCAGGGTCACCGCTCCTGGATTGCCGGGGTAGGTCCTGCCGCCAACCCAAGATGGAAATTCATCCGTCATTGCCTGTACATCCGTATTGGCAAGCCCAAATGTAAGCGGATAAAATGATTTCATATAAGGATCTCCCTGAAAAATGATACCGCTGTCAGAACCTACCCACAATGTATTCGTACTGCCTTTGTAAATGGAAGTTGCCCTAACAGATTTTCCAACCGGACTGATGAACGTATTAAGATTAAGCAGCCAACCGTCCATAACGGTATACTCCATAAGCAGGTCATCAATACCTTCAGCGTAGCGAATGGGACCGCTGGACCAATTAATTTCCATTTCATCAGGAAAAGAGAAGGATCCCAAAAATATGCCGGATACTCGGTCCAGCTTAAGGTATAATGTGCCCGCCAATGCCCAAAGATAATTCTCGCTCGAACCTAGCTGCTCTATTTTAACGCTACTTAGCAGGTTATAATTATCCAAATTATTACTTGACCAGTTACCCTCTCTGGTGTAAGTATAATCTAAAGATTCATCAGTTGCTGCCCATAAGGTCCCTGTTCTTTTATCAAAGTGGATGGCGGTTATTTCATTACTGGCTAATCCCTGGGCGCGGGTAATTGGCGCTTCAAAACGATCACCATAAATGGAATAGCGGTAAATACCCGCAGATTCAGTCCCGATATAGATATAGGAGAATCCTTCTGCAAATGATCTGATCTTGCCAGGCTTTTTGTATACGATCCAGTCAAATGGATCATGCCGGGAACTGGGCTGACAAAGAATAAGACAATGTATACTGATAAAGATGAATACCCACTTGCAATAACGATAATTTAATGAATTGTGGAGGCCGAGATTAACTTTGGCAATAATGATGGCCATATACTGTATCTATAATAAACTAATGATCATTATAATGCTCGACAATTTCATCGAGCATTTCTAGTGTAATTGGTACTACACCTACTTCTTCGCAAACACGACCAGCTGCGTAATTGGATATCTGCGCGGCTTCTTCAATGGTTGCGCCTGCCAAGTCCGCAAGAACAAAAGCGCTGATAGCTGTGTCACCAGCACCTGAAACATCATGTACTTTACGTGCCTTAGTTTCAATAGTATGCATTCCTTGATCGGAAAAGAGGCTGATCCCCCGTTCTCCCCGGGTTACCATAAGAATTTGGGTGCCTATTTTTTTTCGTAATACTTTTCCTGAATTTTCGAAATCTTTGGAGTCATTTTCTCTGTTAAGAGCCGAGTTGAATTCCGTCATATTTGGTTTAAACAGACGCACACCTTGATAAGAAAAGAAATTTTCCTTTTTTGGATCAACATATACCGGTATGTCGCGGGAGGCTGCCTTGGTTAGTATTAGCGATATTGAGTCCGGAGTTAAAAAACCTTTATTATAGTCCTCAATGATTATTCCGTCCGTTTTGGCTAATACATTATCCAAGATACTCCCGATTTCTTCCAGTTTATCTTCTTGAATATTGCCGGTGTTTTCATGGTCCGTGCGAATAACCTGTTGATTATGGGCTATGACCCGAATTTTCACTGTTGTCGGTCTGCTGGTATCCTTGATCATGGAATTAGTATCCACACCCGCGCCTTGGAGTTTATCGGTCAGGATTTCACTTTCAGCGTCATTACCAACCAAGCCAATAATCCGGATTTTTGCCGATAATTTGGATAGATTATAGGCAACATTTCCAGCGCCACCCGGAGAATGAGTCACCGTATCAACAGAAACAATGGGAACGGGAGCTTCTGGTGATATACGCTCCGCTACCCCCCACATGAATGAATCCAGCATAATATCGCCCACGACCAAAATAGACTTATTAGCAAATGTAGAGCTTATATCCTGAAATCTTTTTTTATTCATTTTGACTAACTTCTGATCTCTGGTTAGGTAGGACAAGGGCCAATATAAAATATAAAATCAATCCGATCCCTACACTCATGATCGTTCCATACACCCAAAAAAAGCGGATGATTGTAGAATCCATACCGATTGATTCTGCAATTCCGCCGCAAATACCAGCAAGTTGTTTATCCTTTTTGGACAAAGATAGTGGCACATCCGAGCCCAAACCAAACATGGTTGAAATCTTTTGCCGTTCTTGGTATAGGACATACACACCCACACCAATAATAATCAATGCTATTAATACATTTATACCGCTGTTCCAGAAATGACTCCAAATCGAATTAATAAAATCACCATGCTGAAAAAATAGGATAATACCCACTAGCACCAATAATACACTCCATAATATCGTTTTGTCATTAATCCCATCTATTAGCCTACGGGGTGTGACATCTTTGGCAGTAGATTCATCTGGGATAATAAATACAGCTACAAGATAGGCCAAAACACCGGAACCACCAAATATGGTAAAGAACACCCATAAAAGCCGTAATAATGCGGAATCCAGGTTGAAATACTGGCCAAAGCCACCGCAAACACCGGCCAATACACTGTCATCTCTGATTCTAACTAAACGCTTCAAAGCTGTTTATATCATTACTTGTTTCTTTAAAATAAGGCAAGCTGTACAGATTTGTAAAGAAAATAAATATTACCACGAACCGTATCTAATGTTCAGCCATAGAAAAATTCTTTACTTTTTTGAATAACCACCACGTTGTTGTTTTTGTAGCCCTGATCTTACTTTTGTAATATGCCCGTTTTCAAGATAGACCAGCACAGAGCAAAACTTTTTCAAAGCATTGTCATTGATAGATGATAATATAACCGTTGTTCCCAAGTCTTTATTCATTTTTTTCAATTCCTTACGGGCAATGAATTCCATTTCGTTATCAAACAAGGTGGCAAAATTATCGTGAATTAATACTCTAGGATCACTTTCCAGGGCTAGTACTAAATCAAACCATGCTCTTTGTCCTGGTGATAAGAAATTTATGCGCAAAGGAAGAATCTGTTTACTGATACTACCTCTAAAATACCTCTTTACTATTCCATTTGATTTATCTTGATAAGTTGATTTAATAAGTTGTTCTACTGTTTGTTTCTCGCTGACTAAATGCTCACCAACATAATATATTTCTTGTGGTACTTTGATTTTACCCAGCCAAGTACTCTCAAATTCATTGTTATCATATTTCAGGATACCTTCTGTCTGAGAATCAAGCCCGGCAAGATGCCGTAATAATGTGGTCTTCCCCGATCCAACTGGTCCTAAAATACCATAGATAGTACCACGATGAATTTGTAATCGACCGATACTTATAACAGGTCGCTTCTGATATACCTTTTTAAGGTTCTTCAGTTCGTAAATTAGTGTGGCTCTTTTATTCATTGTTCATACCTCCATTTTGTGAGTTATGAACTGGAAAGTCTGCGTCTAAAACTAAGCTGCTTGGGACTCCAAATATTTTTCTGCATCCATAGCAGCCATACAACCTGTACCTGCAGCAGTAATTGCTTGTCGATAGATATGATCCTGGACATCTCCGCAGGCAAATACTCCAGCAATGGAAGTTCTGCTGCTGTCATTATCGGTACGGATGTATTTTTGATCATCAAGGTCTAACACTGCATCGAATAATTCCGTATTAGGGACATGACCAATCGCAAGGAATACACCATCACATGGTTCCTTTCTAATTTCATCTGTGCGCGTATCCCGCAAGGTAACACCGCTTACACCGTCAGCTTCATTCCCCTTTATGTCCTCGAGTACTGTATTCCATTGTATAGTAATCTTAGGATTATTCATTATGCGTTCCTGCATGATTTTTGATGCTCTTAAAGCATCACGACGATGTATAATTTGCACTTCCGCCGCAAACTTTGTAAGAAAGTTTGCTTCTTCCATAGCTGAATCTCCACCCCCAATAACAATCACCTTCTTATCTTTAAAAAAGAATCCATCGCACGTTGCGCAGGCTGAGACGCCGTGACCCATTAATCTTGTTTCAGATTCCAGGCCCAATAAACGTGCCGTAGCGCCAGTCGCAATAATAATGGTATCACTGGTATATGTTTCATCTGCAACCCAGACCTTAAATGGACGGCCACTCAAATCAACTTTGGTTACATGTTTAAAATAACATTCTGCACCAAAGCGTTTGGCCTGATCACGAAATTTATCCATCAAGTCCGGCCCAAGTATACCTTCAGGGAATCCGGGATAATTTTCAACATCAGTGGTAATGGTTAATTGACCACCGGGCTGACTACCCTCAAAAACCAACGGTTCCAGGTTGGCGCGGGCAGCATATGTCGCGGCAGTGAGTCCTGCCGGTCCGGATCCAATAATTATGACTTTCCTGTTCATATTGATTAATGTTTAAATAACCTCATCTAGAATTTCAGTTATGTTGTTTTTTGGAACAGCACCAACAATTTGGTTAGCCACTGCCCCACCTTTAAAAACCAGCAATGCGGGAATACCTCGTATTCCATACTGCATTGCTACTTGGTTGTTGAAGTCGACATTTACTTTGCCAACCTTCACTTTTCCAGCGTAATCGCCGGCGATTTCTTCAACGATTGGAGCAATCATTTTGCATGGCCCGCACCATTCTGCCCAAAAATCAACTAAAACTGGTAGATTTGACTTCAAAACTTCCGTATCAAAATTATCATCCGTGAATTCGATTAGATTCTCTGCCATTTTTACTCCTAAAATATTTGATTATAATAAATAATGGGATGTCAATTTACCCGCTTTCAGTTTCCTTGGAAACAGGAATCAACACCATTTCTTAACAAATTAGCATTAATTTATATTGGGTCAATTTATGTGACTTTTAGAAACCGTCTTTTACCCACTTTTATGATTATTTTTTCGCCTTTTTTAAGCACCTGATTTCTATCACTGCATTTGAGATCATTCAGTTTCACCGCTCCCTGGTCAATTAGGCGTCGTCCTTCTGATTTACTGGCTACAAGATTATGGGCAAAAATGAGATCGACAAGGGCAACATCATCATTCAGCTCAATTCCAGGTATATCCTCAGGAATATCCTTGTGAAGGAATATTTGATCAAAATGCTGTTCTGCATCCGAGGCTGTTTCTGTGGAATAATACATTGTAACGATTTCCAGAGCTAATTCCCGCTTCAATTCACGAGGGTTGATACTCTTATCAGCGAGTTGTGACTGTATGCGTTTCATTTCCGCTTTATCCGCATTAGCGGCCAGTAGGAAATACTTTTCAATCATTGTATCCGGGATGGACATTGTTTTGCCATACATATCTTCTGGCGTATCGGTCAGGCCTATATGATTATCGTAAGATTTAGACATTTTGTTAACGCCATCAGTGCCTTCGATCAATGGGACTGTCAATATCACCTGCTCTTCTTGCCCATGCTCCCGCTGTATAGCACGGCCAACAAGTAAATTGAATTTTTGATCTGTGCCGCCTAGTTCTATATCTGCATCAAGATGGACAGAATCCATTGCCTGTGCCAATGGGTAGAGAAACTCATGGATAGATATAGCTGTCTCGGATTTATATCGTTTCTTAAAAT
>CAYYXU010000038.1:0-15105 GCA_964475645.1 uncultured bacterium
CAATTCACCAGCACCTTGAAAATCAAGTAATGAGTAAAAAAAATTTACTAATAAGTATATGTTTGTCTTTTTTTTTCAGCGCGTGTCAGAAAAAACCAGATATTGATCCTTCTGTAGCGGGGCTAATATTCCAAGCGGAAACAGCCTTTAGAAATGGTTATTACAATGCGGCCCTAGCAATTACTGACAGTGCCCTTGTAAACAGTCCACGAGCGGCTGATATTCATTTCCTGCGAGGCAGAGTATTTACAAAGCTTGCCAGATTAAACGAAGCAGAGGTTGCATACCGCACCGTATTGTCTCTGAACCCCAACTATCAGGGAGCCTGGTTTAACATGGGAACAAACAGTATCCGCCAAGATGATCTACCAACTGCTATTGCAAATTACAAGAGTGAAATGCAGCTATATCCTTCAGCAAGAACGATGGTTCAAATTGGTAGAGCCTATGCTGACTTGGGGAAAATTGATAGCGCAGCTTTTGCTTATGAAGACGCTATTAAGACTGATAGAAAAAATGCTGCTGCATACATGCGGCTCGGGCATCTTTATAAAGACAAGGGTGATATAGAAAAAGCAATAGAATATGCAACAATTGGTTTAGATCTAGATCCTGAAAACTTGGATTATAAATATATTATAGGTTCCCTCCTTTTATTAAATGAAGAGCCAAAGGTGTCCCTACCCTTCTTCCAAGCTGTAACTAGCAAGCGCCCTTGGCATTATTGGGCCCACCATAACTTAGGTCAAGCGCTCTACCGCATTGGTAATGAAGCCCAAGGCCAGCATTATATGGACATAGCAAAGGAACTACAAAAAGGCATCCAAGAGGTAGAAAATTGGCGAAATCTGGCCAAAATGAATCCTGATCAGTTGATGCTTTGGGTTAACCTTGGAAATTCTTTAAAAAATATGGGGCGCATACAAGAAGCAAAAGACGCCTTCCTAGTGGCGCTTTCCATAAACCCAATGAGTTTTGCACTACAAAATAATATTGCCAATCTTTGTCTAATGGACGGTGATACGGTACAGGCAATCAACAGGTATAAAACGATCTTGTCATTTGATTCCACGCTTGTAGATATTTGGTTAAATCTTGGTGTGGTTCATGCCAGCTCTGGTAGGAAAAATGATGCGCGTCAAGCTTGGATGAAAGGGCTTAAATATGAGTCTGATAACAATACCCTAAAAAAATATATAGAAACATTGAATTAATGATAATGAGCCTCTGCCCTGTTGGAAAAATCACTGTTTTTTTTGTTGTTATAATTTTTATTGCCTGCAATAGCAAACAACCTGCTTCTACTAATAATGAAATAATAAATTTTACAGATGTTACAGCAAGTGCGGGGTTAGCAAATTTTCGCCATGTTACAGGTGCTGTCGGGGACAAATGGTTCCCTGAATCTATGGGGTCTGGTGGGGGATTTATAGATTATAACGGAGATGGTTGGTCAGATATTTTATTGGTAGGTGGTGGCACATGGCCTGGGAAAAGTTCTGTGGTTGCACCAGCGCTATATTTATATCATAATAATCAGGATGGAACTTTCGAAAATGTAACAGCAGTTGCTGGGCTAGCCGATCTACACACTTATGGGTTCGGCATAACTGTGGCGGATTATGATAATGATGATGATCAAGACTTTTTCTTTACAACAATGTGGCAAAATCATTTATTCCGTAATGATGGGGGTACTTTTACTAATGTAAGTTTGGGCAGTGGACTAGAAAAGGATTTGCTTTGGAGTACAACGGCTATCTTTTTCGATGCTGACCAAGATGGGTGGGTGGATCTGTATGTGGGCAGTTATGTCGACTGGTCTCCAGAAAATGACATTTGGTGTACGCTGGACGGTAATACAAAAAATTATTGCACTCCTGAGCTGTATAATGGCGTTCCCAGTCGTTTCTACCTCAATAATGGTGACGGTACTTTTACGGATAAAACCGAACAAGCGGGTTTTCTGCCATCCCCAGGGAAAATGCTGGGAGCAGCTGAGCTGGACTTCAACAATGACGGTTGGCCTGACTTGGCAGTAGCTAGTGATACCCAGCGGGATCTACTTTACGTAAATAATGGCGATGGAACATTTAAAGAAATCGGCGCAGTCAGCGGCATGGCCTATGATGAAAATGGGCGTGCCAGAGCCGGTATGGGTATTGATGCAGGCATAGTAGATAATTCCGGCAAAGAAACAATATTCGTGGGCAACTTTTCTAAGGAAATGATCGGTGTATTTCGCCACCAGTCTGGTAATTTTTTTGAAGATCGGGCAGCCCTATCAAAAATCGGAAGGCCAAGCCTGATGACATTGACGTTTGGATTGTTTCTTTTTGATGCAGAGCTAGATGGGGACTTGGATCTATTTACTGCTAATGGACATGTTCAAATTGGAATTGAACAAACACAAGACGGCATATATTATCGCGAACCTAGTCATTTATTTATTAATGATGGGGATGGGCATTTCTTTGATATTGTCCCAAGTATTAATGGGCCATTAGCCAAACCCATTGTTGGCCGCGGCGCTTCATATTCAGATTATGATAAAAACGGCACGTTAGATATTTTGGTTACGGAAAACAATGGACCAGTGCATTTATTTCGTAATGATAATAATAAAAATAATTTTTTACGCGTAAACATCAAGTCAACCACTAGTAATCGAAATGGTTTGAGCACAAAATTAGTTGGAATAACAAAAAATAAGCGCATGAACCGGAGGGTCAAAACAGGATCCAGTTTTATGTCGCATTCTGAAACAACAGTTACCTTTGGTCTTGGCGGTGAGGAAGCGCTAGACAGTTTATATATATACTGGCCTAACGGTTCAATGGAAAGTTTTCACAATATCCACGGCGGGAAAGAGATCGATATTACTGAAGGACAAGGTAGGTTGGTGGTTCAATGAGACGTATAATTCCTTTATTACTATTTTTCTATTGCTGTACCAGCAATGAAAAAGAATTTGTCGATATGCTATCAACCAACAACCCCAAGACAAATCGTTTTTTACTGCAAGGGAGTGACGCTTTGAAACAGCACAACTTTATTCAAGCTCTTTCCTTCGCTGACAGCGCAGCTAAATATGCCGTAGAAAAAGCAGACATACATTTTTTTAAAGGCCGGGTATATTCTGAGCTAGGCCGATTCAAAGAAGCTGAACAAGCATATATGAAAGCACTAGAAGCTACGCCAAGTTACAGGGGTGTATGGAACAACCTAGGGAACAATGCATACCGCCAACAAAATTTCAGTCAAGCCATTGAGTATTATATGCAGGAGGTTTCGCGTAATAAAGCGCCGATTCCTCTAAGGGCAGTGGGCCGAGCATTTGTTGAATTAGGTAAAACCGATAGCGCTAGAACATTCTTTAAAAAAGCAATTGATCTGGACATAAATTATGCAGCCGCCTATTATAATCTGGCTCAATTGGAAGAAGATGAAGGAAACTTTAATCAAGCGATCCAATACGCTGGGCGCGCCTATGGAATCGAGCTAGATAACTTAGAATATCGCTATTTATATAGCACCTTGCTGGTACAAATGGATAAAGGTAGTGAAGCTATCCTTAACCTTAGAAAAATCGTGGAAAAGTGGCCCTGGCACCATGGATCACACTATAACCTTGGCCGGGCTCTTATCCAAACGGGGCAAAAAACAGAGGGTGAAAACTATTTAGAACAAGCAGAACGAGTGCGGGCTTCACAGGCAAAAATTGACCACTTGGAAAATACTGTTCGTGCCTTGCCTGATGATCCTTATTCTTACGCTGCATTGGCATTTGCTTTGCGAAAAGCTGGGAGGTATAATGATGCCATGCATTCCTACAAAGTTGCCCTGTACCTTGAGCCAGAGAACTTTGATATATGGAACAATGTGGCAAATCTTTATCTGCTTCAGGGAGATACGATTACAGCGCTTGCTACATACAATTATATTGTTGAGAAGAACCCTATGTTGACAGATATATGGCTGAACATGGGCGTTGTTTATGCGCTTTCAAACCAAAAGGGAAAAGCACGCAGCGCATGGGAACAGGTGCTTGCTTACCAGTCAGATAACTTATCTGCACTTAAATATCTGAAAAAATTAAATGGTAATTAATGTTTGATCTCCGGAACATGCGGGAAATGATCATTGATCTCTGCTTCAGCCAATTCAATAAGAAAATCACTAATCCGCTGGCAAATAAAATCTAGATATTGCTGCCCCTTCTCTTCTGTAGCTAAGCTAGGATCTGAGTTTCCACAATGATCATTGAGGTTAGAAAACTTCCGGCTGGTCTTTATCCGCCCTTGCTCTAAAGCGTCAAATTGAAAAGGTCGTGAAGTGCCAATGTCCGCCTGCTCTAATTCTACGAGTTCTGGAAAAAGCGCCAGAGCCATAGATGTTTCCAATTCTCCCGCATGATCATCCGATGTATCAAAGATTTCATTATGCTTATCCTTCCCAACTTCATATACGTGGCACCAAAACATAAATACATCTAGGTCAGCCTGTATTTGCCGCACCAGGGGTGTAAAATCGTTACCTCCGTGACCGTTAATCAATAATATTTTCCTTATACCATGGTGAGCAAGTGATGCTACAATCTCTGTCAACATGAGGTCCAATGTGGCCTGTCTTACGTGAATCGTAAGCGGAAAATCCATCAAATTACAATCGACACCATAAGGTATGGTTGGTAAACATATGACCGATTTGGTCTTTACCCATGCCATCTCAGCAACGCGTTTCACAATCGCTTCCGTATGCAGAAAGTCTTGGCCTTCAGGCAAGTGATAATTATGGGCCTCAATAGCGCTTGCTCCCAGTACAGCAACATTTGGCATTTTCTGTTTAAGTCTCGCTTGGTTTGTTTGTGTAAGATCCCATCCATTTATCATAACATTTCCCCTTTATGTATATATCATCAAAACTATAACTTTATTTTGATTCATTAAACCGTATTTCCAATTCTCTTATGATCGTTGGTTAAAATTTTCTAGGCAATTTAAATTCTTGATCTGTATGAAATATAGTAAGTTATTTTTAACGATAATTTCTGTGGTACTAATTTTTTCTTGTACCAAACAGCGTACGACTAGCGGGGAATTTATTTTAATGGCTACCGGCAATGTACAGGGATCAATTAAACCATATAAAATACGACTTGATTCTTTGGGAGGCTTGGCCAGAAGGGCAACATATTTAAAAGACATCCGAGCTTCTGGTGCAGATCCAATTTTATTAGATGCAGGCAATCTATTTAATGAGCAAGATAATTCTATCGGTCTTATCAAATGTTATAATGAAATTGGCTATGATGCACTTAACATTGGCGCACAAGACCTGGCCAATGCAATTAATATCAGTAACCTAGAAAAGGCAGCGGAATTTCCATTCATATCAGCTAACATTATTTACAGGCGATCGGGGGAACTTGTTTTCAAGCCATTTACCACCGTTGAACGAAATGGAATTATTGTGACTATAATTGGGTTAACGAATAATTTGTTAGATAATAGTTCGGTGGAATATGGAATTAAAGATCCAATTCAGACCGGTAAAGATCTATTGGAAGTATTGGCGAACCAATCAGATTATCAGGTAATATTGTTTAATGGATCATTTGATGACGCGGCAGTTGCAAGAAAAGTGCTTGTAGAGGCTGATTTCATGATTATCAGCGGACACAGGGGTGTCCCAAGAAAAACACAACCTCCTGAGAGGGGTCCTTTTTTATATAAAGTAGGGGAGTTTGGGAGGGCCCTTGTAACCATAAAAACACGTATAGCCAGTATTGATTCATCATTGGAAGATATTAGTATGCTAATAGAAAGAGAAAAGTTTATTAAGGAAACATTACATTTACTTCGTGGAGGATCATCCATGAGTTTAGAAAAAATGTATGCGGGGAATTACGATATGTCACAAAGAATCAAGAGAATAAAAACAGAATTGGAATTAGCCCAAGTAAAATTGGCCAGTGCGACAAATACAGTGGAATTCGATTTTATACCTTTGTCATCAAGTATAATAGATGATGTAGATATAAAAAGAATAATAAATGAAGCGAGTATAGCAGTTAAAAAGTAAATTATTGATTATATGGTATCTAGACAGTCAATTATAGATGAGAAAAGATAGAATTATGCTTTATTACTTTAATTTCTTTTTTTCAGTTGCGATCCTATCTCTTGGTGCTGCCGGTATCCAGGCACAGGCTGTATCTACAATATCCCTGAAAGACCGAAGCGTTACTGCTGGGATTGACTTCGTACATTATGCTCCTCGTCCGCGATGGTGTGAAATCGGTCCCACTGTAGTAGGTTCAGCAACAAATGAAGGATTAAGCCTTGTCTTTGAACAAGAAAAAGAATACTGGAAATCAAACGGTCGATTAATGACTCTAGATGAATTTGCGAACGTTCACTTAATAAAAATGAATGGGTCTGGAGGTGCTTGGTTTGATTATGATCGGGATGGCGACTGGGACCTTTACCTTGTTAATTGTCAGGGAGATGCCAGTGTAACCAATGCGCTTTATGAAAACCATGGTAATGGGAAATTCTCCCGTGTAGAAAATTCAGGGTCTGAAGATGATGGTGAAGGCATGGCCGTAGCAGCGGCTGATTATAACAACGATGGCTATCCGGACCTGCTGGTTTCTAATTATGGAAATTTTAAGCTTTTTCAAAATAATGGTGATAAAACATTTTCAGATGTAAGTACAATTGCATTTCCTGAAGGCATCAAGGATATTTGGTATGGCGGATCGGCTTGGGGAGATTATGATAACGATGGGGACTTAGATTTATATATTACTGGATATGTTGACTTTTCGCGACGACCTCGGTATTCCAGCTTACGGTTTCCAATGGATTTTGGCGGATTACCAAATACTTTATACAGAAATAACGGTGATGGTACTTTCAGCGATGTAACGGCAAGTACTGGTGTGCTGGATGATGCATCCAGGAAATCGATGCAGGTAGTATTCAACGATTTTAATGAAGATAGGTTGCCCGACCTATTTGTTACAAATGATACAGACGCCAATGGTTTTTATCTTAATAGAGGTGACGGAACATTTAAGCCTTTCTCTGGCCCTAGTGGGCTTAGTACCACTGACGGTAGTATGGGGATAGCGCTGGGAGACTTCAATAAGGATGGTTTAACAGATTTGATATACACAAACTACGCGGCGGAAGTCAATACTTTAGCAACGTTAATTGATAACAAAAGCAGTAATGATGGCCAACTGCGGAATGCGGTGTTTGTACATGATTTCGAATCACCATTATTACACAAACTTACCTGGCCTAAAGTAAGTTGGGCACCTGTTCTATTTGACCTTGACAATGATACAGATCTGGACCTTTTCTTCGCCAACGGCCATTTAAATTCAGTTAGTGGTGACAACCGCCAGTCTAATCTTCTATTCGAAAATGATGGTGGCGGTCAATTCACCGATATTTCCGAAAGATCTGGTGTGCTGTCCACGGGTAATCGTATTCATCGATCCGCAATTTTTGCTGATTACGATGATGACGGTAGGGTTGACGTTTTTGTAACAGTCAACGGACAGCAGGTGGAAGATGGTCAAGGCAATAATATTTTCGATCCCAACCAAGGTAAGGGTATTCTATTTCACAATGAGACCGAAAGTGATAACAATTGGATCAAAGTGCGGTTAGAGGGTACAATATCAAACCGTGATGGTTTTGGCGCCACTGTAAGCATCAAGGCGGGATCAATAAAGCACAGGCAGGCGCTTGTATCTGGTCAAGGTTATTTTTCAGCCCATGCAAAAGAGATATATTTTGGACTAGGTCCAGTTAAATCAATTGACAAAATCGAGGTCTCTTGGCCCAGCGGAATGGATCAAGCTTTTGAAAATATACCCGCCAACCAGACAGTTTATATTTTAGAGGGTGGAAAAATTTATCAAAACACCTCTCACCTTATTGTAAAATAACAGAGTATTTTTCTTTATAAAGGCTAGTATTGTTACTTGAACCAATTACGCGCACTATGATTAAAATAGGATTAATAATTCTTTGTGCAAATAACGTTACAGTGGCCCAGTCGCAACAAGTAACGATGGAAATTGTTATGTTGTTTGATGTTCCCTACGTGGGCCCTATCAACAGAGAACAAAAGATCATATTCGGTCCAAATATGAGACACTCTGTTGAAACTACAAAAGCTGAGCGTTTTTACGCGCGCATGTTTGTAAATGAGTCTAAGGGAAAAATAATTGATAATAATAGTAACAACTACTGGAAATACGATATTGATGATAAAGAGTATTGGGCCGTCCCATTTGAAAAAGCACTTTACAAAATAGATACTACCGCAACAGATGATGATGATGATCCAGTTAAAGATATTTCTCGGACCGAGAAAAATGATATAATTATTTTTGGTAAACAAAGTAATAAATGGGTGACCACACTTACCAGCGCGAAGGGCAATCGATTGATATTAGAAGAGTGGTCTGTTTCAGAATTGCCAGCGTTACGGTTGGCAGATTCATTGAACCGCGCTCTTGAACTCAAATTGGGAAAACCAGATAGTACAATTACACCTATAGGTAAGGGTTTCTCGAGCATGATGATAAAGATGAGAGACGTCCCATATAAATTGGATCAAATTCCAGGAGAAATAATTAAAGCCAGCATAAAAAGTTATAAAAAAGATGAAAAAGAATCGAATTTCAGTATGAGTATAAAAATTACCAGATTAGATAGTGAAACGTTAAATATGAATAACTTTCGTGTTCCGAAAGAATATATATCAATCAAAAAATAATTTTTTTGGTGATCAATAAATGATGAAATGGATTTATGTCATCTTATTCACAGGCTTATTGGCAATATCCTCTTCTCCAGTAATTGCAAGGTTATTACCTCTTGTTCCTGCAGTTGTCATTGCATTTTGGCGTATGATATTTGCTAGCGCCATGTTGTGGGGCTATAGTTCCATCCGTCCTCAGGAATCAATTGAACCAAAAAATATCCGACTTATTGTTGCCGCTGGTTTTCTTCTAGCAATGCACTTTATTTTCTGGTTTAGCGCTTTAAAATTAACTTCAATAGCAAACACTACTATTCTGGGAATAGTGGCACCGGCTTTTACGTTACTATTTGAACGGTTATGGTACAAACGCAAACTTAATTGGATCACCATAACAGCGCTTTTGATCATTTTGGTTGGAGGTATTATTGTACAAGGTGACGATCTTGGGAGTGTAAATGGTACAGGCTTGGGGAATATTATGGCAATACTATCAGCTGTTTTCCTAGGCTCTGTGTTTATCATTGGAGCCAAAGTAAGAAAATCCACCCCGGTTATAACGTACACAAGAACGGTGTATACCATATCAGCAATCGTGCTCCTAGCCAGTTCACTTGTTTTGGATAACCAGCTTACGGGATATTCTATAAACAATTATTTTTGGTTATTTATGCTAGGGCTAGTTCCAACTCTCATAGGCCACACAGCATTCAGTTATTCTGTTAAATTCGTCTCACCGACAGTGATAGCTGCCGTTCCACTGGGAGAGCCAATTATTGCATCTTACCTAGCCTGGTTACTATTTGCGGAAAGAACGCCTTTTTATGTATTAGGTGGTGGACTAATCGTTTTCATTGGGATGATTATATTAATAATGAATAAACAGTCTAAATAATTCAGTCCCTATAATGTTTTATTTTCTGGTTGCCATTGTAGTGCCCGTGGCGATCCTCTGGCAATAAAGCAGCTATGTGACACATAATATCATTGCCTATATCGCTGAGCATTTTTTCTCTTTTTTTCCTATCAGATGGAAATTCCTCTGGCACTGAAAATGGCTTCCCAATTTTTACAAACACTTTTGGTCTAACGCCACGCAACCAATTATTCCAAATATCATCTAATCCGACAACGCCAATGGGTAATATTTTACAAGCCGATTTAACAGATAAATATGTTACGCCTTTTTTCGGCTTCCGAAGTGCAAAATCTGCAGTGGCTTCTGGAAAGATACCTAAAATATCGCCCTGGGAAAGAGCCTGTTTGGCTTTTTTAATTGTTGAAGGCGCTAAGTGTGTTCTATTCGTGGGTATAAATCCATACAGTTTTCCTGCTAAAATCACATACCACTCTATTTCTTGATCGCTAGCAGCAAGGAAACTGATCGGCTTACGAATACTATATGCAACAAGAGCTGGATCAAAAATGTGGAAATGATTAATAGCAATAATATACGGACCTTTCTTGGGAATGTATTGCCTTCCACGCACATTAGTTTTTACTAGAACGCTGGCTAATAATAAATTTACATAGCTTGTCAAATAACGGAACCAATTTGGCAATAATTTATAGGAATCCAGTTTTGTACGTACTGATTTCATGGCCGGACTTTTTATATTTTTTGTGACAAAATAAACATATAAAGAGGACTGGGCCTCCCTTTTATCTTTATTTTGTTATCCCTAATTAAAACGGCAGGTCTTCATCATCTGGCTGAGGGGGGCTACTACTGCCTTCATCTGCGCTACGGCGACCAAGCATAGTGAATGCATTGCCAACTACTTCTGTTGAGTACCGCTTAACACCGTCTTTATCTTCCCAAGATCGTGTTTGCAATCGACCTTCAACATATACCATTTGACCCTTTTTTACATATTCTGCAGCTGTTTCAGCTTGTTTTCCAAACAACACACAGCGGTGCCATTCCGTATGATCGTCCCAATTGCCATCGCTATTGCGACGGGATTCATTCGTCGCTATACTAAACGTAGTTACTGCGGTGCCTCCCGTTGTAAATCGACCTTCGGGGTCACTTCCTAAGTGGCCTACTAGTATAACTTTATTCACACTGCCCTTTTGCATGGTATGCTCCTTTTTATCTATTTTTTATCAAAATACGGTTTCTTACGTGCGTATTATATTGTACGTATTGATTTAATCCTCTGTCAAGTTTTTTTACTCATTCACATGCCCGGCAAGAGCAATGGGTGCATTATAGCTGCTAAAATCTTCAAATATTTTATTTAACAAAAATCACTTTTTTGCTATCAGTATTATGATGTCTATTATGTTGCAAATTATCAGCCTCTAATAATATTATATACATCCCACTACTGACATCCTGGCCATGGTTATTTTTTCCGTTCCAAGATATTGTATGAATCCCAGCGTGTTTTTCACCCTCAAAAAGACGATATATGTGAACTCCCTTTGTATTGAATACATCAAGTTTAATATTAGTATCAATAGGTAGTAAGTACCGAATTGATGCCAAGCGATTGAATGGATTAGGATACGCCGGGTTTAGAGCAAAAACCTCTGGAACTAAATACGTGTTGCCGTGTGTAGCAAGCAATTCGTTGTCCATCCATTCCATCCTGGTTATTATCCAGTCTCGCAAATATTCTACTTCTTCATCATATGTTTCTCCAATGAAATAATTAGGCCAAACATATTCTCCCAGGGTCGGCCAACGTTCAAAGTTGCGGTCAGCGGCTACGCCAATATGATCTCGCAAAGAATCAATAACTGTATTTATAACTGCATTGGATAGCATATTTTGGCGCAGGTCGTGCCAGCGTTGCTGTACTGACCATAGAAAGCTTTCGTCGGACCAAATTAAATACCACCAAAATGGAATTTGATATGAATCTCCTGGACATATCAAATTAAAATCAATTGCCCAACCTGTTGTTGCGCCTCCCTCACAATAATCCGCGTTACCAAAACCAAGGTTAAAATCCCAAATGGGTCCGGCAACAAGGCGACCACCGTTGCTATCCTTGTCTTTGTTCAGATAGCTACTGAGCCGATAACCATCAACATTCTTAGTTAATTCCTGCATAATCAAAAAATCTACAAATGAATCCCAATGGATAATACTCGGATAACCAGAAATTGAATCTGAGAAGTTCTCACTGATCATAACCTGCTCAAAATCGTCTATATAATTAATGATATAATCCTGTTGTTCGGGTACGATTTCATCGGGTTTGGGGTAATGATGCTGATAATAAAATCCACTGTTGTTTCCTAATTGAGGTTCAGAATACCAGCCTCCTACGTTTTCTCCATCCCATTTATCAATTTTAATTATATAGCCTCCAGTAAGATCATCGCCACTAACATCATCAGGATTCAGTTTAGCAATATTCACCCGGTTGTCGTCCCTCTTTATCTTTTCAAGCATAACATATACGCCCCTATAGTCTCCATTCAGCACCAACTCGAAATAATGTGAGCGACTGGCATAACGTCCAGCGTCCCGGGCTATCTTATAAATAAGCACATTGCGCATAAGCGATTTATCTGTATAGGGCGCATTAAAGATCCAATCATTCTCCTCCGGCATGCCGAATAGGGAGACATTATTGTTCTCTCCAAGACTGTCTCTAGTCTCAACGGCAAACTGTTTTTTAGGAAACCACAGAGTTGATGAGCCGCGCAACTCGATGCCGATGTACCCATCATAGTGGTTATAAGGGTCAGAAAGATGGTTTGTTTCTCCTGGACCATTGTCTATAATACCCATATGAGCTGTTATTTTATTTTCGTTTGGGATATCTTGACCATTGGTGTTAACGATGACTATAGGCAAATGGGATGCGGTAAATTCAGTTGGTAAATAAAACCAATCTGGTGTAGTGCCATAGTAAGATATGCCTGTGTTTAACTCAAAGGACAAAAAGAACAGGCTGGACATATCAGATGACGTGGAATTAACGTTGTGCACCTCAACGGCAAATACATTCTCTCCTTCTTGTAATATCCCACTAAGATCGTTGTAATCTAAAATAAATACATCAGGTAATCCGCCTTGATACATAACTGCTTCATGATCGCTATCTGTGGTTTGATCATAGGACACAACTGATCCTGATGTACCCATATTGAAAGATCTAGTAATCTCAACTCCATTTAAATAGGCAACAAAACCATCATCATAATCGCTGTGGACAGCGGCAGACAAGATTGCATCAAGATCATCTACTTGAAATGATTTGCGAAAAAATACAGCCAATGTATTCGGGATGGTGGTATTATCATCTCCATCAGAATAGCCAAAGCCACCTAAGCCGGAAGACCAATTATTTTCGTCAAAATCCAGGTTTTTCCAGTTAGCAGGCGGTGCTGTTGTACCTACAAAATAATGCCAGGTATCTTCTGCATAAATCGCTGTCTCCCAGTGTGTTTGTGAAAATGCTCTAGTAAGTACAGTCCACTGAACTATTACGATCAAAATAAGGATGCGTTTTCTGCGTTTCATGCTAATGTTTAAATTACAATTTTAAAACCTATTAGGGGTCTGTAAACAGCTGGCTTTTAATTAAATCAATGATTCATTTGTGGCCACCTGTTGCATGGGAAAAGGATCAGTTTTTCACCTCTTTTCCAAGCATGTGTAGCTGCCACAGATCTTGGCTGCTCTGGTGTAAAAACGGAGACAGTGCCATCATGCCTGTCTTGCCTACGTTTTTTTCTAGATAATTCAATTCATTGAATTTGTCTTTAAGGTCTTCGTCTGGTTCCACATCCATACCTGCCTCACGCATCATAAGCACGCCCTTGGCGCGCATGGACAGCTCTAGGTGTATTCTCAAAAGACAAATCATATCAAACACAACTTCCCCAGAGAACCTTTTCTTGATAGATTGAAGATACTCCCCAACTTTGGTGTCCCTAACCTTTCCTTGGTTGACCATGTCCAGCAGATCTTGATCAGTGTCAAAGCCCACACCCAACCAGTTCTGTAAAAAATTTTCGGAGCGTTTAAAAACAAGCATTAAAATAATGGGGACTGTAACCACATTCAACAAAGTCAAAATAAGCGGATTAAAAAAGAAGTGATTGTAAAAGGAATGAAACAAAGCGGCTGTAAAAAATCCAGGAATAAAGCCTCCCCATTTTCCCCAAATATTCCTGTCTGTCATTGTTTTTGCAATGATCGCAAACAGTGTCATTGTGCCGCCATGCATAATGGCTGTACCAAACCCACGTATAACAAATACGGTTAAATTTGTTTCCACGCCCAAAACGTACACATAATAAAGATTCTCAATGATAGCAAAGCCGGCACCAAGCCCAAAACCATATATAGCCGCATCTATATTAAACCCGATTTTGTTAGCGCGAATAAGGTAGACCAATATAGCGCCCTTAAATAATTCTTCTACGATTGGTGCGCCGTAGCGTGAATAGTATTTCCAAACATCATCCACGTTAGCATTAAACTTCAGGGAAATATTTTCTACAATAGGATCATTCACAAAATAACATATAACCGCAGCTAATGATCCGATTCCAATTGCGGCAATCACGCTTTTAATGTCCATCAGTTTATAGCTATCCATAACCATAAATACTAACAGCATAATAACAGCCGGCAAAAGGCTGACCGCTATCTTAAGGATTAGATCGAGTTCCACATCAATCCAAAATCTGAAGAGAAATCATTGTCTCCGGTTTAAAATCGTGCCAGTTGGATTTTTCATCGATATATCCCTGGGCAATTCCATAACCGATGGACAAAGTGGATTGCATGTAGGAAAAGAGTACTAGGCGAATGTCAATCTGAACGCCAATATTTTTAAAACGTGTCATTTTTTCTCCATCATCAGTATAAGAATACATGTCGCTTCCATGTAGAGCAGATGAAAAAAGTGACATGCGGGCCCAATTCAGGTAGAAAAAAGGTGTTCCCACATTGCGAAATCTAAGCGGTGGCAAAATAAGTTCACCCATAATACGCACATAATTTGTAGCGCCAATACTTGTTATATCTGCGCCGGGAAAAGGATAGAATTCACGGTAGCGTTTTATCCCCTGATGATCAATCCAGTTGTTGCCGAAACCACCAAAATAGAATTCACCAAAACTACTATTAGGATCTGTTGAATGATCATCATCAACCAGCGAGTAACCGGCGGATGTGCGAATCCAAAATGGTAAATGATCAACTATCGGCAAAAGAAGACCATAAGAAAAATTTCCTTTAATCTTGGTGTACATTTTTTTGGTGCTGGTATCGTGTGGGACATAGGTGCTGGAAAATGAAAGTGAGGCAATACGTCCCTTTTCCTGATCAATAGATCCAAGGGT
>CAYYXU010000039.1:0-15047 GCA_964475645.1 uncultured bacterium
ATTTTTTGTTATAAAAAGCGATTAAAGTAATCCTGAAAAATAGATTGCGAAAATCCATTTGCACGTCGAACTTCGTACCCACTTGGGGCGATTAGCTCAGGTGGTTAGAGTGCTTGCTTGACATGCAAGAGGTCACTGGTTCAAGTCCAGTATCGCCCACAATTAATTGTAGGAAGACATATTATAGTAAATAAATTGAAGACTGACTTCGGCCAATATGAAAAGCGTCATCCAGGGGTGGCCGCCGATAACGTTTCTGTCCTTGTAGCGGAAATCACAATTTAATTTGTACCCGGACTTACTCACATTATGAGTCAAATTACCGTTACGCTTCCGGATAATAGCACCCATTCCTACGATAGTGGTGTTACTCCCCAAGAAATAGCAGAAAACATCGGTTCACGCCTGGCCCAGGATGCCTTAGCGGCACAGGTTAATGGTGAGTCTGTTGATCTGAATGTTGCCATTGAAGCCGATGCAGAAGTAGCTATCCTCACAGGTGATTCGCCGGAGGGGCATGAAGTACTGCTGCACAGTACGGCCCATCTGATGGCCCACGCTGTTAAAGAGCTTTTTCCAGAGGCAAAAGTGACCATTGGACCAGCGATAGAAAATCGGTTTTATTATGATTTTGATATAGATGGCACATTTTCTGATGATGATCTAGAAAAAATTGAGAAAAAAATGCATGAATTAGCAACAAACGATCATATGGTAACCAGGATGGACTTAGCCCACGGTGAAGCAGTAAAACTATTTACTAAAATGGACGAGTCCTATAAAGTCGAAATAATTGAAGAAATTGATGGTGATGATACTATTTCTGCCTATACACAAGGCGATTTTACAGATCTCTGCCGTGGCCCCCATGTACCGCAGACGGGAAAGATCAAATACTTTAAACTACTGAATACTTCCGGTGCCTACTGGCGCGGCAATGAAAATAATAAAATGCTACAGCGTATATATGGCACTGCTTTTAGTTCAAAGAAAGAGTTAAACAAATACTTGAATTTTCTTGAAGAAGCAAAAAAGCGTGATCATCGTAAATTGGGTAAAGAACTTAATCTGTTCACATTTGATGAGGAAGTGGGCCCCGGTCTGCCCCTATGGCTGCCAAATGGTGCTGTTATGATTGATGAACTTGAAGCCCTGGCTAAGGAAACGGAGGATAAAGCTTCCTATCTGAGAGTGAGGACGCCCCATCTGACCAAAGGATCCTTGTATGAGAAATCAGGCCATCTTGATCATTATCAGGATGCTATGTACCCCAGTATGGATGTGGATGGAATAGAATATTTTGTTAAACCAATGAATTGCCCCCATCACCATAAAATTTATGCAGCCCGTCCAAAGAGTTATCGCGACCTGCCGGTGCGCTTGTCAGAATACGGGACCTGTTATCGCTACGAGAAATCAGGTCAATTATTTGGACTGATGCGGGTCCGCAGTATGCAGATGAATGATGCCCATATTTATTGCACCAAAGAACAATTCAAGGACGAATTTTTGGCGGTGTGCAAGATGTACCTGTATTATTTTGATATATTTGGTATTGATAAATACCAGCTTCGCCTCGGCCTTCATGACCCCAATGATCTTGGTGGAAAATACATTGATGAACCAGAACTATGGCAACAGACGGAAGCAGAAGTACGAGAAGCATTAATAGAAGGTAATTTTGAACATGAGGAGATAGCAGGAGAAGCGGCATTCTACGGGCCAAAGATTGATGTACAAGTCTGGAGTGCCATTGGCAAAGAATTTACCTTGGCCACCAATCAGGTAGATTTTGCTATTCCAAAACGATTTGGTCTGACCTTCACCGATGAAGGAGGCCGGGAACAAACACCCATTTGCATCCATCGTGCACCCTTGAGCACCCACGAACGATTCGTTGGTTTTTTAACGGAACATTTTGGCGGCGATTTTCCCTTATGGTTGGCTCCAGTTCAGGTGGCGGTATTGCCCGTATCTGAAAAGGTGATAGATTATGCCAAAAATGTGGAAACCACCCTGAAGGATATGGGGATAAGGGTCCAACTGAATGACCAGCCCGATAAGGTTGGTGCAAAAATCCGTCAAGCAGAATTACAACGCATAAATGTGATGCTAATTGTTGGAGAAAAAGAAGCTCAGGACAATCAAGTAGCATTACGGCGACGTTTTAAAGGAGATCTGGGTACCCAGTCACTGGATGATGTCGTAGCAGAATTAAAAACAGAAATAGAAACCAGGAGGAATGCATATCGCACTAATTGATAAAGCAAAAGTTAACGAAAGTATAGTAGCAGAAGAAGTCCGGCTAATATCAGAGGATGGAGAACAGTTAGGTATTGTGGCGCTGGAGGATGCCATGAAACGCGCCGAAGATGTGGGTTTGGATCTAATGGAAGTATCGCCAAATACAAAACCACCCGTTTGCAGAATTGTTAACTTTGGCAAACTGAAATACGAAAAGAAAAAAAAGATACAAATAAGCAAAAAGAAACAACATGTTATTAAAGTTAAAGAAATACGATTACGCCCAAAGATTGGAGACCATGATTTTGAAACAAAGGTCAATAATATGGGCAGAAAGTTTCTCCAGGAAGGATTCAAACTAAAGGTCACCATTATGTTTCGAGGCCGTGAAATGAGTCGTATTGACCTGGGAGAAGATTTGTTAAACCGCGTTGCAGATGCGCTGGAAGATATTGCCGAGCCAGAAGGAAAAACTGATCTGGAAGGAAGACGCATCTCCGTATATTTCACAGCATTTTAGGAGAAAAAAAATGCCAAAAATGAAAACAAGACGTGCCGCCGCCAAAAGGTTCAAGCTTACTGGCCGCGGACGTATAAAACGAAACAAAGCAAACCATAGCCATATGCTCATCAGGCGGTCACAAAGTGCTAAGCGTAAAATGCGCAAAGCAGGACTCGTAGATAGTACTGAGGAAAAAAGAGTACGCCGTATGTTGGGCTTATAAAGGAGGCGAATAATGCCAAGAGCAAATAGTTCTGTCCCACGGCACAGACGTCATCGAAAGATCATCAAGCAGGCCAAAGGCTACTATGGTGCCCGGAGCCGCACTTTCAAATCAGCGAAAGAAGCTGTATGGAGAGCCGGGACCTATGCTTACCGTGATCGACGCCAGAGAAAACGCTTTTTCCGGCGCTTATGGATCGCGCGAATCAATGCCGCAGCCAGGTTGAACGGCATGTCATATTCTGCATTTATTGCAGGCCTTAAAAGCAATGGTATTGAACTGGATCGAAAAATACTGGCAGATTTGGCAGTGCGTAATCCAGAAGCCTTTGCCGAGTTGGTTACTGCTGTACAGAAGTGACCAACACCATGCAAGAAACTATCGAGGCGGTCAAGAAATCATTTCAGGCCGACCTCGATTCGTTTCCTACTGATAGCCGTGAAATAGATGCGTTAAAAAGTAAATATTTCGGCCGCAAGGGTGCCTTGGCGAATCTCTTTTCCCAGATGGGGAAAATATCGCCAGAGGAACGACCCAATGCGGGGAAATTGATCAACGGTCTCAAGCAGGAACTGACCGAAATATTCGCTGCGAAAGTCGCGAAACTAAATGTTACCAATACCCAATCGACCAAAAACGTTGATTATACGCTTCCTGGTGAAATGCAGCGAACAGGTACAATCCATCCCGTCACAAAAACCCTCCAGGAAGTAAAAGATATTTTCAAGTCAATCGGTTTCATGGTGGCCTATGGTCCCGAAATCGATGACGATTACCATAATTTTACGGCCCTTAATTTTCCCCAGCATCATCCGGCACGGGATATGCAGGATACTTTTTTTGTGCAAAAGGATGTGGTGCTGCGGACCCATACATCAAATGTCCAGATCCATCTCATGGAACATACGGAACCGCCACTGCGCTATATCGTGCCGGGGCGGGTTTATAGAAACGAGGCCATCAGTTTTAAAAGTTATTGTTTGTTCCACCAAATAGAAGGTCTGGTGGTGGATAAATATATTTCCTTTGCCGATTTGAAAGGAACACTGGAATATTTTGTAAAGCGTGTTTTTGGCAATGATGTGCGCATGCGTTTTCGCCCCAGTTTCTTTCCTTTCACTGAACCAAGCGCAGAAGTTGATATCTGGGATGATAATCGGCAGCAATGGCTGGAAATCCTTGGTTGTGGCATGGTAGACCCAGCTGTATTCGAAAACGTTGGTTACGATACCAATATTTGGCACGGATATGCCTTTGGTCTTGGCATTGAACGGATCGCCATGCTGAAATACGGTATAACAGACATTCGCCTCTTTTTTCAAGGTGATAAACGCTTCCTGGAACAATTCTAATGCGTATATCCATTGACTGGCTCAATGAATTTGTTAGTATAAAGGAAGATCCATCAGACTTGGCGGATATGTTATCCATGCTGGGGCTGGAAGCAGAACCGGTACATGATTTTTCAGGTTTATCCGGGGTTGTTGTCGGCAAAGTCGTGACCGCCGAAAAGCATCCCAATGCAGATCGGTTAAAATTATGTACGGTGAATGATGGGACCACTACAGTGAATGTGGTCTGCGGTGCACCCAATGTAGCAGCTGGACAAACGATTCCTTTTGCGCAAGTAGGATCAGAATTACCCGGCGGGATTAAAATATCAAAAGCAAAAATACGTGGTGAAAAGAGCAGTGGTATGATTTGCTCAGAACGGGAGCTCGGTATATCCGATGAACATGAAGGAATTATGGTACTGCCTGATAAATTGAAGGCCGGTCAAGCAATTAATGCCTACCTGAGTGCGGCTTATAATGCCTTGGATCTCGATATTACACCAAACAGACCGGATGGTTTTTCCCATTATGGCGTGGCTAGGGAAATCGCCCTAAAAACCGGTAGAAAACTCAAAGAATTCTCTATAAAACGTGCCCCAAAAAAGGCCAGTGATATACACGATATCGCCAGGGTGAAAATAGATAATAAGAATGACTGCCCCAGATACATGGGCGCGGTGCTGGAAAATGTGTCTGTGGGACCAACACCGGACTGGATGGTGGATCGTCTGAAGGCCGCTGGCCAGCGCAGTATAAATAATATCGTAGATATATCAAATTATGTGCTCCTGGAAATGGGGCACCCAACCCATATTTTCGATTATGATAAGATTCCTTCCAATACCATTGGTATCAGACGGGTAAAAAATGATAAACAGATCACCACCCTGGATGAGGAAAAAAGGAAATTATCAAAGCAGCAGCTTCTGATCACAGATGGAAAAAAGCCCATAGCTTTGGCAGGTATTATGGGCGGCCTTAAGTCAGCGGTAACGGAAAAAACAACGACTGTTTTTGTCGAAAGTGCCTATTTTGATCCGGTTACCATTCGCAAGGGTTCCAAGGAACTAGGGTTGCTCACCGATGCTTCCCGGCGATTTGAACGGGGGGCAGACATTAAAGCAGCTGAAACTGCCTTATGGCGTGTTATCAATCTGCTCCAAGAATTGGCCGGTGGAACAATGGTCCCTGGTATAATTGATGAATATCCAGGCACTGTTAAGGTGCCGCGTATTGTAATGCGACGTTCCGAGCTGGATCTTTTTGCCGGTTGCGATATCAGTGACAAAAAAGTAACCGGAATTCTTAGTGGGCTTGGGGTGACCAATAATAAGAAAAAGGACCAATGGGTTTGTAGCCCACCAACCTATCGTCCCGATTTGGAACGGGAAGTTGACCTGATAGAAGAAATCATCCGCGTATACGGGTATGATAATATTCCCGCATCGACCAATTTTTCATCCTCATTTTCCCTTACCAATCCAGATCCTGAGGATAATCTCTACCAATTGCGTCATCTTGTAAGCGGGTTTGGGTATAACGAATGTCAATCAAATTCACTCCAGAGCGCAGGATGGGCCAAGGCCAATGGAAAAAAACCGGTGCCTGTTATGAATCCCCTAAGTGAGACCATGACCCATATGCGAACCGATTTACTGCCCGGTTTACTGGAAACAGTCGACTTTAATATCAAAAATGGTTCCCCCGATGTGTATTTGTTTGAAATAGGGAACGTATTCCAGCAGGAAAAACCAGGGTTCAAGGGTATTAAGGAAACACCCATCATGAGCGCTGTTTTACATGGACAAAGTGCCGCCCTTTCGGTACACGGAAAGGAAAAAGATAGCAGCCTTTTTACTGCTATGGGGCATATTAATAGTTTGTTTCTAGCTTTGGGGTCCAGTGCCCCTGATTTTGAACCGGCTAAAAGCAGAGGATTTTCCAATGCATTTAATATCAATCTTGGAAAAAAATGCTATGGTTTACTGGGGACGATTGACAAGAAATTTATAATAGATCTGAACCTTGAAATTGACGATCCTGTGTATAGTTTTCATATTGACATCGATTCCTTTGCAGAATTACTGGATAAACAAAGGAAATACGAAACGATCAATCCCTATCCGATCGTGGAACGAGATGTTGATTTTGTGCTGGATGAAGAGGTAGAGACAGGGGCAGTTTCCACGTCGATTAAAGGAAAAAACTTTCCCAATCTTATTGCTGTATTTCCACTGGATATCTTTCGCCATGACAGCCTGGGATCAAAGGCAAAAAGCGTTACCTTTCATTTCAAATTCCAGAACCCAAATAAAACTCTTGAAGACAAGGATGTAACTTCCGTAATAGATAAAATTAAGCGTCTTGTTTCATCTGAGTTTAACGCTAAATTACGTTCATGAATTCGAGGAATTGAGGAGTAAAATTATGGATGACAATGAAAGTTTTGTTCGCGTAACAATTTTTGGCCAGGATTACACGGTGAAAGCACCGGCGGATTCCACGTACATTAAATCCATTGCTAAATATGTTGATGAAAAAATGCGGGAAGTTCAACAGGGACTTTCCGATCCACAATCAACCACGAGAATTTCCATGCTGGCGGCCATGAATATTGCTGACGAATATTTTTCTTCCCGCAATGATAAAGAGAAGTTCACTTCTGAGATTGAAGGAAAAGTACAGTCAATCATCGAAGTTATTGACGACGAACTGAATTAACCTACCCTATACTATGACTGAAACCAGGATTCTATCGGGCAAGGTGGTTTCAGATGCAGTCTACACTGCCTTAGAAAGCCGTATTCAATCTCTCAAGCAAGCCAGCGTTGTCCCTGGTCTCGCAGCCGTTATAGTTGGAGATGATCCAGCATCCCAGGTCTATGTACGGAATAAGACCCGCAGATTCTCCAAACTGCAGCTCCATTCTGAAACGATCAAACTACCATCTGAAACAACCCAGGAAGATCTGCTTGATCAAATAGAAGCCCTCAATAATGATCCTCTTTATCATGGTATTTTGGTGCAGTTACCCTTACCAGGCCATATAGATGGATCGCTGATTATTAATGCGATTGCACCCCAAAAGGATGTGGATGGTTTTCATCCGGAAAATCTAGGCCGGTTAACCGCTGGAAGGCCACGGTACGTACCCTGTACACCGAAGGGAATTATGCGCATTTTGAAGCATTATGATATTGACCCTTCCGGAAACCATGCGGTCGTACTTGGGAGAAGTAATATTGTGGGTCGGCCCATGTCCATTTTATTGAGTCAAAAACAGAAATTTTCGAATGCCACTACAACTATTTGTCATTCGGGGACAGCTGATATAAGGGCCTTTACAAAACAGGCCGATATAGTAATTGCCGCTTTGGGGGTACCTGAATTTGTAGATCAATCATTCATTAAAGAGGGTGTTACCATAATTGATGTGGGCATAAATAGGGTAGATGATGATTCAGAAAAAGGCTATAAACTTGTAGGAGATGTTGCTTTTAATTCAGTGCAGGGCATTGCCGGCAGTATTACACCTGTTCCTGGCGGGGTAGGACCCATGACGATTGCCATGCTCGTTGAAAATACGGTGGAGGCGGCAGAAAAGTCCCAAGTTTAGTTTTTACAATATTTTGAATTATTATTATGTCAATCTGATGAGGATATTGTTCAATAAAATAACCGGATTGATATTATACGTTTTTGTGTCAGTAACCTGCAGTGACACAACCTATAGCGACTTTACACTGGCAAAATTTCGCTACGATAAAAAAAGTTACGATCAATATATCATCGCCAGAAATGATGGCTACCATCGACTAACCGGGTACGATGTATCCGACTCAACTTATGGCATTGTTGTTGTCCCTGGTTATTATCCTAAAGGATGGACAACGAAGGGGTTTGAATGGGTGGAACCACTACGGGAATTAAGCAGATCACAGGTACCCATCTGGTTGTATCGTTATGACTGGAATGACTGTCCACAGGAGGCTGCCGATAGATTCCATAAAAGAATGATCAACTTCCAAATCGAAAATCCCCACCTGGATTCCTTATGGGTGATTGGGCATAGTTATGGCGGTGTAATGGTTGCTCTTTTAGGGGAAAATTGGTCTCAGGATTTTCCCCTGACGGTTCATGCTATTGCTGCCGGGTTGGCTGGATCCGGCGTTTCAGGAAGATTTTGCGGATTTTCCAAGCCCAGCGGGTATGTTATTGCCGATAACGTTCGTTTTACCCAATGGCGCACAAATCATGCCCAAGATGGTGCATTCAGGGTATTGGATGTAGATCCGCAACTCACAAACCTATTTGGTGGGCAGGTGCAGCAACTTCCTGAAAATTGGGGTGATCTGCGGCTGGGTCATAATCTGTCCATTAAATGGGTATGTAAAAAACTTTACAATAATATGTGATTTATGAATTAAAATCCCTTAATTTGGAAAAAATCCTTGGTTTGACCTGTATACATTTTATCCAGTTGATTTGCGTCGACAAAAGCGGGTTGTGAGCAAGATCACATCTCTGAGGTAGCTGTTTATCTTCTAGTGGCTCCTCATTAAATTTGAAGGCTTATAAGTGCGTTAAGAAAAATAGAAAAATGAATTACCTGATCAGATGTCTAGCGATATTTTTAGTATTCCTTTTAGGAAAGGGATCGCTCTATGCTCAGGAAACTGATGAAACTGTTGATGATTGGTCGCCACCACAACTGACGGCAGTTTCCGTTATATCGAGCAATGCCAATACTTCCTATGCAAAGGCGGGGGATACGGTATGGGTATATTTTACAGCAGATGAGCCCATTGATCCTGCGGGAGTAAAGGTCAACATTCAAGGGCAAGGTGCAGCCCTGTACCGTAATAAGGACAACCAAACATTGAGCAATTATATTGTTATGGACAATGGAGGTGCGGAAGGATTAATCAGTTTCAGTATCTCTAACTACAGAGATTCTGCCGGTAATGAGGGGTCCACTGTCAGTGCTGTTACCAATGGCAGTTCCATTATATTTGACCGTACGGAACCAAACATATCCATTAGCAGTATAGAAGTTACCGGCGGAAACGTTGTGCCGAATTACTTCAATAGCACCAATACAGGTATAGCTATCACCGTGCCCATCCCTAACGACCCATCCATCGTTAATAGTTCTTTTGAAATACTGGCAAAAGCTAACGGAAATGACGCTGGTTCACTGGGCAGTTATACTGTTGCCAGTAGTGATCTAGGAAGCAATAAAACACTCCAAGCCAAAAACAATAATGACCTGGGTAATTTTGGTGATGGGAACAGTATTACATTTTATGGTAAAATAACAGATATTGCCGGGAATAGCGCCACGGGCGATGAAAGCAGTTTCAGTATCCTTGTGGATAAGTCTGGTCCTAAAATTGGCAATAAACGCATCTATTCCAGTAACGTAGACCCTGCCAAAGCCGGGCTAGGGGATACGGTCTTTGTTGAATTTACAGCCAGCGAAAAAGTTACTATTGTAGACGCAACTATTGGTGGGCAGCCCATCGATGGTCACGAAGATCTAAGTGATCTTACTTCCCGGGTCTGGCGCCTTATAACCGGTGCAGGTAAGGAAGGTATTTTATCGTTCAGTCTTGCCGGGGGCGATGTCGCCGGTAATATGAGCGCTGCCACGTCAACAGTTTTTGACGGCAGTAAGGTTGAATTTAGTCGTGGGGGATTATCGATACTGCTTACCAGGATAACATCCAATGGCAGTTATGGTGATACCCTTTCCAAGCCTGGTGATGAAATCACGGTTGAAATTACGTCAGACATGCCCCTTATAGTGAATACGGCCACTATTAGCGGTGAGACAGCCGCGGTACAAGATCTAGGTGAAAATAAGTATCTTTTCTCTGTTGTTGTTGCGGATCAGGATCAGGCCGGCCTGGCCCAGTTTGAGATTGACTATACCGATGCAAATGCCCTTCCTTATGAGAAGATTACAGCAGTTACGGATGACAGTTATGTCCGTTATTACGGTACCAGGCCCCTTTTTGCTGAAGTAACAATAGCAGCTAGCGGTGCCAATCAAGCCATTGCCAGTGTCAATGATACGATCCAGCTAACGTTTCGTATCCAGGATGGGCTGTTTGACTCTGAAGTCAATATTCTGAATAATAAGCCGGAAACTATTGCGGCCCTGGGACAAGATACCTACCGGGCCAGTTATGTCCTGACGGAGAATGACCCTGAAGGACAGGTAGAATTCAACGTTACTGCTGCAGATCTGGCAGGTGAAAGTGAGAGTATTAATACCACATCCGATAATACCTATGTCGTTTTTGACCAGTCACCGCCAGCTGATTTTACTGTTGGACAGGTAAGTACTTCCGGCGGTACGGTGGTGGAAAACCAATGGACTGGGAATAAGCAGAATATCCTGGTAACCGTTCCGATAGATAACGATTTGACTTTAATCGGCGGCGGGGTACAGGTTTTGGTGAGTTTCAATGGCAGTGACACTCTAGAAATTGGTACTGCTGCAGCTATTACCGAGGGCAATATTGGTAATTCAATTGTAGTTACACTGAGCGGTGATGAGTTTAAAACGGCTCAAAACTTTGCTGCCGGTGCAACGGCACTTTTTACGGCACAAATAAAGGACATTGCAGGCTATACAAAAATCGGCACACCCAGCAATAATCAATTGCTGATTAATGAGGTGGAAGAAAAAAGTATTGTGGAAAATATTGCCATGGCAACCAGTAACAAATCATTTCCCAATGGTGCCAAAGCAGGAGACGTGATATCGCTTATTTTTCTCACTAACGAGCAAATTCAAAACCCGGTTGTCATAGTAGCTGGTGAACCTGCTGCTGTAGTTGGTTTTGGGGTTAACTGGTTTGCTACCAGGACAATGACAGCCAGCGATTCCGACGGGGTAGTGCAGTTTGACTTTTCTCCGGTGGACATGAATGGGAATCCACGTGGATCCTTCACCGCAACCACCGATGGCTCGCAGGTTTTGTATGATAATACGGCACCGGTTATCGACCATATTTATGAGGGCAGCTTCACCCAGGACGAAGACAATATTTTGACCACGGATTCACTGTATCTTGGTATGACCGGCGGTGATTCAATATCCGGTGTAGCAGAATTTCATTTTGCCGTTGGTACGTCACCAGGCGCAGCAGATGTAGTGCCCTGGGCTCAAACAAATAGTATTAGTGATACCTTATTGACTGGATTAGCGCTGGAGTATAATGTACAATATTACGCCAGCGCCTACGCCGTCGATGGTTTCGGAAACAAAGGTGAAATAATCAGTGGTGACGGCTTTATGGTTAGTGATGGATCGCCGCCAGCTGCTGAACGTGAACCCATTGTAGAAAGTATCTCTATCGCATCCAGCAACAAATCATTCACCCAGGGGGCTAAAGCTGGCGATGTAATATCACTTATTTTCCGTACCAAAGAACAAATCAATAAACCGGTGGTTATGATTGCCGGCAGTTCTGCTGATGTAGTCGGATTCGGAAATAACTGGTTTGCTACAAAGACCATGGCACCGAGTGATCCTGAAGGCGTGGTATCGTTTAATTTTACGCCGGAAGATATGAACGGGGATCCCCGTAGAACGCACAGCGCAACCACCGATGGATCCCAGGTCATATTTGATAACACCGCTCCGGTTATCAGCCACCTTTATGAAGGCAGCTTCACCCAGGACGAAGACAATATTTTAAGTACGGATTCACTTTATCTCGGTATGGCCGGCAGCGATCCGCTGTCCGGTGTAACGCAATTTTATTTTGCCGTTGGTACGTCAACAGGCGCAGCGGATGTAGTACCCTGGGTTAAAACAAATAGTATTAGCGATACGCTCCTGACCGGATTGGCACTGCAGTCCGATGCAAAGTATTTTGCCAGTGCCTATGCTATCGATCGTGTCGGCAATAAATCAGAGACACGTATTGGCGATGGATTTATGGTTAATGACATGCCGGCAGCGGTAAGCCTACCAGTTGCTGTAGTTGACGCTACCCCAACAGTTCTCCGCACAGTAGCTATTTTAGACTTTGAAGGCAAGGGTATCAACCTGCAGGAAGTACAGACGCTTACTGAACGTATGCGTACTGAGATTGGAAATACCAACGCCGTACGACTGATCGAGCGTAAAGCGATTGAAAATATCATGGCTGAACAGGGCTTGGCCCAATCGGGCTGTGTCAGTGATGAATGTGCTGCGGAAGTTGGCCAGCTGTTGGGTGTGCAGTATATGATCAATGGTGTACTTGGCAAAATGGGCGACAGTTACACAATTGACGCCAAAATGTTCTCTGTAGAGACAGGGGAAACTGTCCAGGCTGTAAATACCACCTATGAAGGTGAGATAGAAGGACTGCTGCTGGAAATGCAGATCCTGTCCTGGGAAATTGTAGGACTGGAAGTACCCCCAAGACTGAAACTGCAGCGTGCCGGTGAAACCGAAAAACCAACCATGGCTGTGATAGACTTTGACGGCCGCGGTATATCCGTACTGGAAGCACAGACATTAACCGACAGGTTTACCACTGAATTAGGCTACACCGACCGGGTCCGGATGGTGGATCGCCGCACCATGACCGATGTCTTAACGGAACAGGGATTTTCTTCCGGCGAATGTACCAGTGAGGAATGCGCTGCCGAAGTAGGCGCCGCACTGGGTGTTGAATTCATGATCAATGGATCTATTGGTAAGATTGGAAATACCTATACGATTGACTGTAAAATGTTCTCTGTGGCTACCGGTGCCGCTGAAAGTATGAAAAATTTGTCCTACCAGGGTGAGGTTGATGGTTTAATCACCGAAATGGAAATCCTGGCCTGGGATATTTTGGATCTCACTATTCCCCAGAATTTGGTCAAAAAGAGACAAATGGGTACCCGTGCGTTCCTGGAAAGCCAGGCTTTTGCAGCTGTGAAGACAAAGACCGGGGCATTGCTGCGGTCCGCCGCTTTTCCAGGGCTGGGCCAGCTTTATAACGATAAAAAAATTGAAGGGTATTCCTTTTTGGGTCTGGAAGCAATCTTGATAGGCATGACCCTTAGCAATTATTCAGCGTTTAATTCAGCCCAATCAGACTATAACAGCAACCTGGCTTCCTATAATTCAGCCAGCACATTGGATGATATTGCCCGTTACCGAACCCTGGTGGAAGAGGCTGATCAGGAAATGGTAAAACGAAACAACAACCTGTTGTTGTTTTCCAGTTTAACCACAGTGGTGTGGATCGGGAATATGGTGCATGCCTATTTAACCGGCCCCGAAGATGAAGAGGACGACCGGCCAGATGACCGGGAGGCCGCACGGTCAATCAGTGTTGCCTATGATCCAGTTTTTAACCAAACGGTACTAAAATGGGAATTTGACCTCTAATGAAGCAGATTCTTTATCTAGTAATCGCCTGTACGATCCTGTTCACATCCTGCACGAACGATGTGGCCGGCACTTCCAATGTGTTTACCAACCCCTTGGACCCTGTGACAGCAGAAGAAGAAGGGTTTTTAACGCCAGCGGTTGTGTTTTTTCCCGCAACGGCAACTACCAGCGTGGGCGGGGGTGTGACACTGGATATACACGCCATGGAAGTGGACAGTATTGCCGGTTCCCACATCCAGGTAAGTTATAATAAAGCGAAACTTTCGCTATTGAATTTAAGTCAGGGATCATTCTACGATGGTGCCCCTGAAATGCTGTTTTACTACGAGGATGACACAAATTTAGGCCTGATTGATATCTATTCCGGGTTCCTGGGTGTGGATTCGTCATCTGTTTCCGGTACGGGGCAGCTGGCCAGCATGGTGTTTACCACAATTTCTGCCGGGTTATCGATTGTTACTTTTACCGTACTAAGTGAATTCGTTGATCCCCAGGATAATCCCATCGAGATCCTGGGCTATGGGGTAAGTGAGGTCGTTGCGGAATAGAGCTGGCTTATGAATAATACATTCAAAAACTATTTCTTCTTTATGTTGGTAGGATACTTGCTGCCATCAATTGCCCTTGCCCAAACAACGGTAACCTTTACCAATGCTGCTGCAACCGGTAAAACCGGTCCGACCCAGGCCCAGGTGAACACGGCTTATGATGGAACCACGCTGGATGATGCTGTCACGATTAATACCCAAGGCATCCAGGAATGGACAGTCCCAGCAACGGCAACCTATACCATTGAAGTTACCGGTGCCAGTGGCGGCAGCGGCAGCGGCAATAGTTTGGTAGGTGGTAAGGGTGCCAGGATGAAGGGCGATTTCGCACTGAATCAAGGAGATGTCATCAAAATTCTTGTTGGGCAGCGCGGCGGTTCTAACGGTGGTGCACATGGCAACGAGAATGGCGGCGGCGGTGGAACTTTTGTTGTGAAAAAAACTGGTTCGGGATCAACAGATATTACTCCATTAATTATTGCAGGCGGTGGCGGTGGAGGTCCGTCAACATCGTATGGGACCAGTTGTACGCGCAGCATCTCTGATGCTCATGGTCAAACAGGAACGTCCGGTATAAGTATTAACTGCTACTCCAATGCCTACGGTGGCACTAACGGTGGTGGTGGTGCCACTAATGGCAGTTATTCGGGCGGTGCAGGTGGCGGATTGACAGGTAATGGTGCTAATGGTTCAGTTCATTGTAGTTATGGTTATGGCGGTACAAGCTTTACCAATGGTGGTGCAGGAGGTGCAGGAAATACATGTTACACCACTGAAAACTACGGCGGTTTTGGCGGCGGCGGCGGCG
>CAYYXU010000040.1:0-14999 GCA_964475645.1 uncultured bacterium
CCCGCAATATGATGATTTAATTCAGGAAGTTATTGATTATTTTCAAAAACAGATTAATCTTTGCAGGGATAATGGCGTTCCAAAATCAAAAATTATACTAGATCCGGGGATCGGATTCGGAAAAAAGTTGAATGATAATTTTATATTGATCAAAGAACTAAAGAGGTTTACTAAATTAGGTTATCCGATTTTAATTGGACCTTCTAGAAAATCATTTATTGGGTTAACCCTTGACCTCCCGGTGGAACAGCGCATTGAGGGTACAGCTGCTGCCATTACCACAGGTATAATGAATGGTGCCCGTATTATACGTGTTCATGATGTATTGGAGATGAAACGCGTTCAGATCATCAGCGATCAAATCAGAGGAGCAATCGCTTAGATGTACTTATTTGATTTATGGTTTATTCGGGTAACTCTGATTGATGTAATTGATCTTATACTTGTGACATGGTTATTCTATAGAGTATATAAATACTTTCACGAGACCCGAGCCGGTCAAATGCTTTTAGGACTCGTAATTTTACTCATTGCCTCTGTTTTATTTAATTCGGTTGGTTTAAGCGCATCATCGTGGGTTGTAAATCAATTCCAAACAGTCTGGGTTGTTGCATTTGTCATTCTTTTTCAGCCAGAAATACGGCGTTTACTCATCTACGTGGGACAGACTCGTTTTTTCCGTCGTATTTTCCAAATAGGATCTTCACGCACTATCGAAGCTATTGTGGAAGCTTCTATTCAATTAACAGTAAATAAATGGGGTGCTATAATAGTAATCCAAAGAGAAACAGGACTTCGTACTTATAAAGATGCAGGCACAGAATTAAAAGCAGAGGTGACAGCGCCGTTATTATTGTCAATATTTAACCCAGGATCACCTTTACACGATGGTGCAGTAATTGTCCAAAATGATATTATTGATGCAGCTGCATGTATTTTACCATTAACTGAAAGTACAATGGTAGATCCCGGTATGGGTACCCGACATCGTGCAGCACTTGGAATATCGGAAGAAACAGACTCAATAGTTTTAGTAATATCTGAAGAAACTACCAAGATTTCTCTCGCGGAAAATGGTAGGTTTATAAAAATTGGCATGGATGATATGGATCTTCGTCGTCATCTTAATGAGAGTATGTTTATCTCATCTGGAGATTAATATAGCACACCAATATTTGAATTTGTTGCATTGATTTGATATGTAAATTATTCACATGGATTTAGCAGAACTAAAAGATAGATTTACTGCATCCGAGTCAAAACACTTTGAACTTCGGAGGTATCTTTGACTTCAAATCACAAGAGGAACAATTAAAGTCTCTGCAAAAAGAATCCCTAGATCCTTCATTTTGGAATGATAAAGAAAATGCAAGTACAATTCTGAGGAATATCAGCCGATTGGAAAGTAATATTAAACTTTGGGCAGATTTAAAGGAGCGGCATAGTGATATTTCAGTATTATTCGAGTTTGCGGAAAGCGGAGAGAATCAGGATGAAGATATTATTAGTGAAATCAAAGCATACGAAAGCATTATCCGAGATCTTGAACTAAAATTGATATTGGGTGAAGGTCAAGATATGCAGGATGCAATAATAACCATTCACCCAGGAGCCGGTGGTACAGAAAGTCAAGATTGGGCGGATATGCTTTTCCGGATGTATTCCCGCTGGATTGAACGAAAGGGCTTCAAAAAAAGTATTATGGATTACCAACCTGGTGATGAAGCGGGTATCAAGGATATAACAATTGAAGTAAAAGGTGATTATGCTTATGGTTTGTTAAAAGCTGAGGCCGGCATCCATCGTTTGGTTAGAATATCTCCATTTGATTCAAACAGTCGACGTCATACAAGTTTCGCATCAGTGTTTGTATATCCATCTGTAACCGAAGATATTGAAATTGATATTAATCCTAATGATCTACGAATTGATACCTATCGCGCTAGTGGTGCTGGAGGGCAGCATGTTAATAAGACTGATTCTGCTATAAGAATTACCCATTTACCATCAAATATTGTTGTTCAATGTCAAAATGAACGGTCTCAACACAAAAACAAGTCACAAGCTATGAAAGTTTTGAAGGCAAGATTATACCAAGCTGAACTTGAGAAAGAAAAAGAAGCTCATCGTGAATTAGAAGGCCAAAAGAAAGACATAGGGTGGGGCAGTCAAATCCGATCTTATGTATTTCACCCTTATAACATGGTAAAAGACCACCGCACAAAAGTTGAAACGGGTAATGTCCAAGCTGTTATGGATGGTGATTTGGATGAATTTATAAAAGGTTATTTAATGGTAAATATTTCAGACGATGCAATTAAAATTTAGAATTTAGAGGATTTATGTCGGAAGAGCAGCGCAGTTTAAAAGATATTATCAATTTTCGAATGCAGAAATTGGAAACATTACGTGAAAGTGGTCTTGACCCTTACCCACATAGCTTTACACCGACAAACAATAGCGCTGAATTGATAGAAAATTTTAAAGAGTTTGATAACAAAGATGTAGTAATTGCTGGTCGCATTATGGCGGTCAGGAAAATGGGTGGATCATCATTTTTCCACATACAGGATACAGAGGGAAGAATCCAAATTTATATTAAACGTGATAAGGTAGGTGAAGAGCAATACAACCAATTTAAATTATTGGATATTGGTGATTTTGTAGGAATTTCAGGATTTGTATTTAAAACAAAAACAGGTGAAATATCTGTACATGGTAAATCAATAACTTTATTAGCAAAGAGCATACGTCCTCTACCAATAGTAAAAGAAAAAGAAGGTGAAACGTTTGATGCATTTAAAGATAAGGAGCAGCGTTATCGTAACCGTCATTTGGATTTGATTGTAAATCCGGAAATAAAAAAAGTATTTCAGAATAGGGCAAAAATCACTTCCACACTTAGGAAATACCTGGATGATGAGGGGTTTTTGGAAGTGGAGACCCCTGTTCTTCAACCTCTTTACGGCGGGGCCAATGCACGCCCATTTAAAACTTATCATAATACCTTGGACCAAACATTTTATTTACGTATCGCTGATGAGTTATATCTCAAACGCCTTATTATAGGCGGTATGGATAAGGTATATGAGTTATCAAAGGATTTTAGAAATGAAGGTATGGATAGGAATCATAATCCAGAATTCACTATGTTGGAGTGGTATGAAGCTTATAGTGATTATGAAGACCAGATGGATCGAGTTGAAAATATAATTCGATTAGCGGCAGAAGCTGTGGGAAAGACCAAAATTAACTTGGCTCACTCTGATATAGATTTAACAAAGGCATTCGATAAAAAACCATTTTTGGATCTGCTTAAAGATGCTACTGGTTATGATTTATCAGACGCCGATGAAAAGAAACTTCGGTCTATTTGTAGTGAACATCAAATTGAAGTTTCTAAAGATGAAAATTTTGGCCAACTTTTAGATGACCTGATGCACAGATTAGTAGAGCCAAACCTAATTCAGCCGGTTTTTGTTATCGATTATCCAAAGGCTATATCCCCACTTGCTAAACCTCATCGTAATGGTGATCCAAATCTTGTGGAGAGATTTGAGTTATTTATTGGCGGTGCAGAATTTGCCAATTGTTTTTCTGAATTAAATGATCCATTAGATCAGCGAAAGCGTTTGGAAAACCAGGCAAAGCTTCGTGACGAAGGAGATGATACGGCTCAGCCAGTAGATGAAAACTTTATTGAAGCAATGGAATGTGGCATGCCTCCGACAGGTGGCGTAGGACTAGGTGTAGATCGTTTGGTGATGCTTTTGACTGAAAATCGATCTATCAGAGATGTGCTTTTGTTCCCGGCAATGCGTACCTAATAAATTTCCATAATGAAACTAAGTATCCATTTAGCTTTACGCTATTTAAGGTCATCAGGTAGAGCCAGCTTTTCTTCTTTTGCTGGTAAGTTAGCTATTATTGGATTAGGTGTTGGGATTGCTGCACTAATCCTTACTTCTGCTATTTATAAAGGATTCGAAGATACAATTTCTAATAAGATAGCTGGTTTTGACGGTCATATTAGAATTCAGGATTTCCTTGGCCGACCTATACCAAATAATTCATCAGGACTTGATAGTATTTTATTTGATTTTGCATTAAAACGCCCTGATGCTCAAATAAAATCATTTGTTCAAGGACCAGCAATGATGCGCAAAGGGCTAAATGCGGAAGGTATTATTTTAGAAGGATTAAATGGAAAAGAACTACCAACAGCATTAAATAAAATAATTATCGATGGAAATGGACAATTGTCTGAAAGAACTATTATCATTGGTAAACGCTTGGCGGATAAATATCAATTAATCGTTGGCGATCCATTTATAGTATTAGACCTTAGTTCTATGACAGATATAGCTGGTATGAAACGGTTAACGCAGTTTACTATCGGAGGGATATTCCATTCTGGATTAGTAGAATATGATAATTCAATGGTTTATACAAGAATTGAGGAAGCACAGTATTTACTTAATTTGAATGAAGAAATATCCGGAAATATAATCTATTTAAACAATACGGATTTCCAATCGGCGGCAGAGGAAATAGAATCTCGTCTGGGATATCCTTATTATACTCTCACTTGGAAAGAAAAACATCATACACTTTTTAAATGGTTATCCGTGCAAAAATTACCCATTCTTCTAATCTTTGGGATGATCGCTTTAGTGGCAATAGTAAATATTATATCTGCGCTTACCATGATAGTACTAGAAAAAATTCGATCCATTGGATCATTACAAGCAATTGGCTTATCACGTAGATCAATAATATCTTTATTTCTTGTTAAAGGAACGATAATTGGATTGGTAGGGTCGATATTTGGATTAACCTTGGCGTTGTTTTTTGGCTGGTTACAAATAAAATATCATATTCTATCCATAGCAGAAGATATTTATTTTATGGACCATATTCCGGTATCATTTGATTTTTCTCAGATTTTAATTATAATAATTTTTGGTATTACCTGCTCTTTATTAGCTAGTCTTTGGCCAACGAATATTGCATCGCGTGTAAAACCTGCTGTGGCGTTACGATACGAATGAAATTTCCGTTAATGATAGCTAAGCGTTTTATGCTTGGTGGCAGAGGGTCTGGACCAAGCCGTCTTACTGGATGGATATCAATTATTGGGATGATGGTAGGTACATTTGCAATGATAATAACTTTGGCGGTGATGAATGGTTTTGAAAAACGGGTGATTAATAAGTTGATTGGATTTGAAGGGGATATACGTATAACAGCAATAAATAAACATACAACGCTTAACCAAGCCTATAATAAAGTTAAAAATGATGCTTCAATTGATAGGGCTATGTTATACAAAGAAAGAATTGGGATGATAATTGGCAGGGATGATGCAAAAAAAATGGCTACGTTCAAGGCAGTTGAACTGGAAGGATTAGATTTCTTTTATGATATTGAATTCATTAATAAGGGTATCAAAACTTCCAGCCCTGAAATTGTTATAGGTAATTTATTGGCACAGAGGTTAAATGTAGATATTGGTGACCAAATAAAAATTATGAGCCCAATTGATCAATCAAATATTTTTGGATTACCCCAAATGATTGATGTTACTATCAGTCGAATTTTTCATGCCCAAGTGTTGGATTTTGATGATCGAGTAGTATTTATTTCACCCGATGTAGGCAACCGCCTATTCCTGCGCAAGCAAAACTATGATGGAATTGACATAAGAGTGGTTGATCGTAATAATCTGGACCATATTAAAATGCAGTTAGAAAAAACCTTCTCGGATCATTTATCCATAAAAACATGGGAAGATTTACATCGCGGTTTGATCAGTGCCATGCGTGTTGAACGATTAGGTGCTTTGGCTGTCTTATGTTTGATCATATTGGTGGCCAGTTTTAATCTGGTATCAACGTTAGTTTTGGTCATTATTCAGAAAATCCGTGAAATTGGAATTTTACGAGCAATTGGTACATCTAAAATTAATATTAAAAAAATAATTCTTACTCAGGGCTTTTTAATTGGGGGAATCGGTATCGTAATTGGAATTAGTATAAGCATGGTCTTAATATTTATTCAAAATCAATATGGTATTATCCCGCTTCCTGCAGATGTGTATTTCATTAATAAATTACCTATGGTAATAAAAATAATTGACCTTTTGGCTGTACTAATAATTACAATTTTATTTGTTTTATTTTCCGGATTAATTGCATCAAAGCGAGCTACTATTGTAAACATTAGGGAGTCCTTACAATGGGAAAAATAGTATTAAATACAACAAAACTCGTGAAGTCCTATTCTAATGGGGAAAAAAAGTTAAATGTACTTAATAACTTAACCTTGAAGGTAAAATCAGGCGAAATCATAACCATTATGGGACAATCGGGCGCAGGCAAGACTACTATGTTAAATATACTTGGTACGCTGGACCAACCTGATTCAGGTCAATTAACAATCCTTGGAAATAATGCAATGGAAATGAATGATAAGCAATTATCTAAATTGAGAAATCAGGATTTGGGTTTTGTTTTTCAATTTCACCATTTACTTCCTGAATTCACTGCCTTTGAAAATGTGTTGATGCCAGCAATTATTAATAACAATGCCAGAGCTAAGGAAGAACTTGCAGATGAGTTATTTCACTATGTTCATCTTTCGGATCGGAAAGATCATCTGCCTGCGGAACTATCTGGTGGTGAGAGGTTAAGGGTTGCTGTATTACGAGCATTAATAAATAAACCTGCTTTAGTGCTGGCTGATGAACCAACAGGTAACTTGGATATCAATAATGCAAAACGATTGCTGCAATTATTTAAAAAAATTAATTCTGATTTTAATCAAACATTTATTATCACCACGCATAATCCTCAAGTTGCAGAAATAGGTAGCCGTAAACTCAAAATGGTTAATGGACGATTAAGAATAAATAAGTAATTGATTATTTATAGGTTTTGATATCATGATAAAGGTTTTATAATATTTCTGGCAGAATGAAAGAAAATTTTTCGAAACGCGTTCAATCTATTATTAAATATGCAAAAGATGAAGCAATTCGTCTTGGTCATAGTTATGTTGGGTCGGAGCACTTACTTCTTGGTATGATCAAAGATTCAACAGGTTTATCTATAAAAATCCTTGAGATTTATGATTGTAGTTTAGTAGATCTTAAAGCTATGATTGAGGATATGATTAAGAGTTCTGGAGGTACTTTGACTTTGGGGCATTTACCATTTACCCGTCGTGCTGAACGTATTTTACGGAACTCATATAACGAAGCAGCTGCACTTGGTTCATCAGTAGCAGATGATGAACACTTACTGCTTTCTATGTTAAAAGAGACTGAAGGAATTGCCTATGAAGTACTCAACGCTTATAATTTGGATTATGATAGCGTTCTTGGACTAATGGATAGTGAAGAAATTGATGAACCTGAGGAATTAGGACCTCGGAAGATTAATAAAACTGCTAATTCTAAGACTCCAGCTTTAGATCATTTTTCCCGGGATATTACGGATTTGGCTGAAAAAGAAGATTTGGATCCTGTGATAGGTCGTGAAGATGAAATTGAGCGTGTTGCGCAAATACTCACGCGTCGAAAGAAAAATAATCCCGTATTAATTGGTGAACCGGGGGTTGGTAAGACAGCGATAATAGAAGGTCTGGCGCAAAAGATTGTACAAAAAAAAGTCCCCAGATTATTGCATAATAAACGAATTTTATCATTGGATTTACCAGCAATCGTAGCTGGCACAAAATATCGTGGTCAGTTTGAAGAGAGATTAAAGACAATAATGGTAGAGCTGGAATCAACGGAAGATGTACTAATATTTATCGATGAACTCCATACATTGGTTGGTGCAGGAGGCGCGTCTGGTTCATTGGATGCATCAAATATGTTTAAACCAGCGTTAGCACGTGGTGATATTCATTGTATTGGTGCAACGACACTAGATGAATATCGCAAGTATGTGGAGAAAGATGGGGCACTAGAAAGACGGTTCCAAAAAATAATGGTTAATCCTTCGAGCATTGAGGAATCAATAGAAATATTGAAAGGACTCCAAGAATCTTATGAAAATCATCACAATGTGACTTTTGATCAAAAAGCTATTGAAGCGTGTGTTTATCTATCTCATCGTTATATAACAGATAAATATTTGCCTGACAAAGCTATTGATATTCTGGATGAAGCTGGCAGTAGAGCCCACATGCTCAATATGGATGTACCACAAGATTTGATAGATCTAGAGTTAAAAATTGAAGAATTACGTCGTGAAAAAGAAACAGTGGTTGTAGCTCAAAGATTTGAAGATGCAGCTGCACTTCGTGACAAAGAGCAGTCATTATTAGGAAAACTTGCATCAAGGCAGAAAAAATGGCATCAGGATGAATCCAATCATCCATTTCAGGTGACTGAAGAAAATATAGCTGATGTAGTAAGCCTGGTGTCGGGAATCCCTGTGAATAAAGTTGCTCAATCAGAGTCGCAAAAGTTGTTGAAAATGAGAGATGAATTACATAAATCAATTATTGGTCAGGATAAAGCAATAGATAGTGTTTCTAAGTCTATTCAGCGAGCCAGGACGGGCCTCAAGAGTCATAAAAAGCCAATTGGTGTATTTCTTTTTCTTGGGCCTACAGGAGTTGGTAAAACTGAATTAGCAAAAGTATTAGCAAATTACCTATTTAGTCATACTGATTCTCTTATAAAAATAGATATGTCCGAATATGGAGAACGATTTTCTATATCACGACTTATTGGTGCACCACCGGGATATGTTGGGTATGAGGAAGGAGGTGAACTTACAGAAAAGGTACGGCGCAATCCCTATTCTGTTATTCTATTTGACGAATTTGAGAAAGCGCACCAAGATGTAGGTAATTTATTATTACAGTTATTTGATGAAGGTGTTCTAACTGATGGGTTAGGGCGTAAAGTTGATTTTCGAAATACTATCATTATAATGACATCAAACTTGGGGACAAAAGATATAAAAGTTGATGGTAGGTATGGTTTTGTGAAAAAATCTGGAAAAGCAGATTACGAAACTATGCAATCCACAATAATGGACCGTGTAAAAAACGTATTTAGCCCTGAATTATTAAATCGCATCGATGATACAATTGTTTTCCATACGCTAGATGAAAATGACGTTTTAAATATTATTGATCTGCAATTAAGGGAACTGATTGAAAATTTACAGAAAATGGAAATTAAAATTACAATTTCCAAGCGTGCCCGTAGGCTATTGGTTAAGAGAGGTTTTCATAAAGAATATGGAGCGCGGAACTTAAGACGAACGATTCAAAATTCGCTTGAAGACCCCATATCTGAATTATTGCTTGAAAATAAATTCGGTTATGGTGATAAGATTACAGTTGACAGTAAGAAGGATGAGTTAATCTTTTCTCCGGTAAAAAAACGGTCAAATAAGTCAGTAAAAAAGACCAGAGAAACAAAAAATGCGAAAACGAACGAAAATCCTCAGAAAGTTTGAAATTTACCTCGTATTTCTGCCATAATTAAATATTATCACCTATTATATCTGCCAAATAGGTTAATTTAGTTTTCTGGCATAGTTATTGTCTATTATTTACTTGAACCGTTCTAGCAGGAGTAAATAATGGAAAATATTCAAAAATTTATGATCAACCATCCCTTATTAAGCATGGCAATGATTCTACCTTTTAGCCTCATTATTGTGATTGGCATTTTTTCAATTCTCATCAATTTTGTTTTACCAGTGTTATTAGCCTTTTGGCTATCAGGTTGGGTTTACACTGCAATTGTAGGTGAAAAAGTTCAAAAATATTACCAGCAGCCTTTTTGGTTCGTTAGATACAAGTCTGCTATATAATTAACTACATGAAAGATAGGAGATATAAATAATGAGTAAGATAATTGGTATCGATCTTGGTACGACAAATTCTTGTGTTGCAGTCTTAGAAGGTGGTGAACCTTCTATCATAACGAGCCCAGAAGGTGGACGCACAACCCCTTCTGTTGTCGCATTTACGAAAAAGGGAGAAAGATTGGTTGGTCAGCCAGCTAAAAGGCAAGCAGTAACAAATCCTATTAATACGGTTTTTTCAATCAAGAGATTTATGGGCCGTATGTATGATGAAGTCGGAACAGAAATTGAAGAAGTGCCTTATAAAATTGAAAAAAGTCCGAATAATGGTGTAGTGGTTAAAATAGAGGATAAGGAATATAATCCCCCAGAAATCAGTGCCATGGTATTACAAAAATTAAAGCAAATGGCTGAAGAACACCTTGGTACAACAGTAACTGATGCAGTTGTAACAGTTCCTGCGTATTTTAATGATTCCCAGCGACAAGCCACCAAGGATGCGGGTAAAATTGCTGGACTTAATGTAAGAAGAATTATCAATGAACCAACAGCGGCAGCACTTGCTTATGGACTTGATAAGAAAAAAGACGAAAAAATTGCAGTTTTTGATTTAGGAGGCGGTACTTTTGATATTTCTATACTTGAATTGGGTGATGGTGTTTTTGAAGTAAAATCTACTAATGGTGATACCCATTTAGGCGGAGATGATTTTGATCAAAAGGTCTTGAACTGGATTGCAGATGAATTTAAAGCTAGTGATGGCATTAACTTGAAGGAAGATCCGATGGCCTTGCAAAGGTTAAAAGAGGCTGCAGAAGCTGCCAAGAAGGAATTATCCAGTTCGAAGCAGACTGAAATAAATCTCCCTTTTATTACTGCAGACGCATCTGGTCCTAAACATCTTAATTTGACCCTTACACGAGCAAAATTTGAAGAGTTAGTGTCAGATTTAGTGGAAAGAACAATTGATCCCTGTAAGCAAGCGATTAAGGATGCTGGTCTAAAAGCATCAGAAATTGATGAGGTTATTTTAGTGGGTGGCTCATCTAGAATACCAAAAATTCAAGAGAAAGTGAAAGATATTTTTGGTAAAGAATCGAATAAAAGTGTTAATCCAGACGAGGTAGTTGCCCTGGGCGCATCTATTCAAGGTGGTGTCTTAGCAGGTGATGTAGATGATATTCTCTTACTTGATGTTACTCCTTTATCACTTGGTATTGAGACATTAGGTTCAGTTGCTACGAAATTAATTGAAAGAAATACTACCATTCCGACAAAAAAATCGCAGATATTCAGTACTGCTGCAGATAATCAGACCACGGTTGAGATTCATGTATTACAGGGAGAGCGTGAGATGGCTGTAGATAATAAAACAATCGGTCGTTTCCATCTTGATGGTATTCCACCTGCACCAAGAGGTGTGCCGCAAATAGAAGTAACGTTTGATATTGATGCTAATGGAATTCTAAATGTTGGAGCCAAAGATAAGGCTACAGGAAAAGAACAAAGTATCCGCATCGAAGCATCAAGTGGATTAAGTGATTCAGAGGTTGATAAAATGGTAAATGATGCCAAGAAGCATGAAGAAGAGGATAAAGATAAACGGGAATTAATTGATTTACATAACCAAGCTGAACAATTGATTTACCAGACAGAAAAAAATATCAAAGAATTTGATGATAAGTTAAATGATGATGACAAAAAGAAATTATCTGATGCGGTCGAACAATTGAAAAAGGTAAATAGTGGTTCAAGTAAAAGTGATATTCAATCCTCAATTGACTTTTTAAACACTAATTGGAGTGAGCTAGCAACAAAATTATATGATGAAACAAAAGCAACTCCTGGTGATGATCAAAATGAAGATGAAAAAAACAAAGGAAGAGGTAAGTCCAAGGGAAAAGAGAAGGGTGAAATTGAAGATGCGGATTTTGAAGTAGTGGACTAAACTACATTAAAAGCCAGATTAAAAAGCGTCTACTTAGACGCTTTTTTTGTTTTTGGAACAGGACGCATGTATATTCGTTAGCTTAGTACATATACGAAATATAATGAAATTACTGAAAACTCTTATATTGACCTTCGTAATTCTGTTTAGCGCAGCAGTACTAGTTTTATTAACACCATCTTTATGGAAAGAATTAATTGAATATCGAATAAATGACCAATTAACAAAGAGGGGTGACTGGGAAATCTCTTTTGATAAAATTAGCGGTCATTTACTTGCCAATGTTTCCATACAATCCTTGAAATTGACCAATCTTAATAAATCAAGTATTTTTATTTCGAACGTTGATCTTCGTTTAAATATGTTGGAATCATTGTTTGGATATCCAAGTTTCAAATACCTGAAACTAAAAGAAGTTACCACCACCCTTTTCCAATCAAAAAAATCATCTGGTTTAAGATCAGATCCCTTTGATTTAAAGGAAATCCTAGAACAAAAGTTTACTGTTGATCGTCTTCAATTCGATGGGCGGGTTACAATTCCTGAGTTAAAATTACTTAAGGACTTCTTATTTCAATTTGATGGTCGTTTTGATCTTGATATGAATTCACTCGACCTTGATGTCAATGAATTACATTTTGCAATGGAGGAAACAGGCTTTGACATGCGGTTGGAAAAATCTCGAATATCATTATATCCAGCAAAACTAGTGTGCAAAAATATAAATGGTACGATTGACTCATTGGGTTTCAGAGGAAAATTCAGTTACAACTGGTTAGATGATAAAGACATGAGAATTGATGTTTTTCTAGACCAATATCAAATCCCAAAAACATTTTTTGATAAATTACCTCTTCAACCAAAATTATCAGCCTTAGAGACAGAAATTCATATTCAATCTGATTTAAAAACCTTCGAAGGGAATATTACGCTAACAAATGATTTAGGCTTGCACACCTCTGGTAATATTTCTTTATCAAAGTTTGATGATTTCTTTTCTTTAGATCAGGTAAAATTGGAGGGTGAGGATGCCAGCTTGTCAATGAATGGTATTTATCAAAAAGGTGGTCATTTTAATGCGTCAATACAGCTAACTGATTTTGATCTAAATAAATGGATTATAGATAATCTTCCGACTGACTTGAATGGTCTTGTAGCAATTGAGGGCACTGTAGAAGAAAGTAAATTGGAGGATATTACACTTACGATGGAATTGTTAGAAACAAAGCTGTATAAAGATCGGGATATATCAGTATCTGGTACAGTTGATTATGTGAATGAGTTATTAAATATTGAGGAACCGCTGGAATTATCAATTGGAAATAGTAGAGTAATAGTCACCGGAACCAGTGACTTTAATAATGAGGACTATAACTTGGATTTAGACCTCGATAACGCTGATGTTTTTATTATAAACAATTTTTGGTCAGATAGTCTTGAAAATGGTAAAGCGACGGGTAGTCTTTTTGTATCTGGCCCATTTAATAACCCTAATCTAAGTGCTGAACTTGTACTGAGGGATATAGGCTATAAGAATTTTAATTTAAAAAGCTTTGAATTCTTTGGGAGCTTGAATAGTTCAGACCAATATACTACTGGAGATTGCCAATTGCGCATTGGATCTGGTACATGGAATGAACAATCTTTTGAAAGTGGTGTGGTTGACTTATCATATACACAAGATGGTTTAGAGATCCAAAGTGCAGAATTCAAAAATAATAATGATTTTTTTCAATTGTCTGGGTTTTTGAAAAATGATGGAAATGGAGTATTTGACCGTCTTCAGGTTGCCACAAATCAGCAATATTTAATTAATACTAAACCAGTTGAATTTACTCTTGGTGAAGGAGTGGATTTACTTGAGTTGGATTTGGGGGAAAATGAATTGACTTTGAAGCCTTTTGAATTTCATGTGAATGATGGGATCCTCTCCGGTTTCTTAACGCTTACAGATGAAATAGATGGTTTATTGAAAATTTCAAATATAGGTACAGACATACTGGATTTTTTAATTCCTGATGAATGGATCAATATCCAAGGTCAGGTATTTGGCGAATTGTTTGTTACATCAAGGGAGCATTCTTTGGATTACTCCATAGATTTATCAATAAAGAATGGTGAAATTGCTGCTCAACCATTTGATGAATTAATCATATCAACCTTCTATCGTGATTCAATTTTACATATTGATGAAATTACATTGATCCATGGGGATAAAACCGGCATTCAGGTTTCTGGTGTAGTGCCACAACATTTCGAAGAATCCAATCCAATTGAAATAGACGCTATGATCAACATGAAAAAGGTGGATATTTCAATTTTCACTCAATTTATCCCTGACTGGTTCGTATTAGATGGTGCGGTAAGTGGGGAGCTGAATTTTGGTGGTCTTCCAAATAATACTAAATTTAATTTTGATCTGTCTATAGATGATGGTGTATTTGAGGGGTTGGAACTAGGGCATGTTACAGGAATGGGGCTTTACGATTCAAGACGTTTATATTTTAACCAATTTTCCGCGTTAAGGGGGAAAGATCACACTATTGCAGGTGGAGCTTATTTACCCTTGGATTTAAACTTTAATTCAGAGAATCTAGGTGAAATGTTTATGGCCGATTCGATGTGGGTTGATGTTAGTGGTGATTTCAACCATCTCGAATTCCTTTCTGAATATTTAATTGATGTAGACTCTTTACCGGGGAATCATAATGTTTCCTTACAAATTGCTGGAACACCTGATAAACTTGTGAGGAACGGGGAAATATCAATCAGAGATGGTTCTATTTACACGATTTTATTAGATGAACCAATAAAAGGTGTTAATGGTAAAGGTATACTAATTAATAATCAGCTATCAATTGAAAGTCTTGTTGGTGCTTCGACAATTAAACCGGAAAATTATAAAGCAAATATTTTTGTTGATGGAAACATAAATATGACAAAGTTCTTCGAGCCCTACTATGATCTCAATGCTATAGGAAATAATGTATTTTTCAAAACCTTATTAGGCGATATTGAAGGTATGGTTAATATTGATGTAGGTATTACTGGAAGAGATACAATTACAATAGCGGGTGCAATAGAAGCTATTGATGCTGTTATGTATCAAGAGTTTGAGATTAATACGTTACCTACTGCGGAACTCGATCCTAGCAATACAATTATCAACTACAAATTAAATTTCCCAATCACTGGTAAATTTGTTTTAAGAAATA
>CAYYXU010000041.1:0-14031 GCA_964475645.1 uncultured bacterium
ATGTGTTATATACATTAATTATCAAGTAATCATTTAAATATTTTTAACATTGTAAATTTTTGTGCTATATAATGAATTATGATAGTTAGAACCGTATAGGCCTGTAAATTTTCATATATTTGTAATATTTTCTAAATATGATTATATATTGTGGAATTTTTCAGTTAGCGTCGATGAATTAGTGTCATTTTCCAAGTTATTTCAATTGATAACGATAATATATAATTATTACAGACCCTATTTATAGGTTGGAGATCATGGCGTTGTAAAATACATATTTAATGTTACAGTGTAAATTTGAAATTATCTTCCATATTAAATATTCGTTCAAGCGCGGATTTATAGCAGTTTTAACACGTTTTCTGGTGGTCTTCCAATTATCCCTTTATTTTCTTTAATAACAATAGGCCTTTCCATTAATCTTGGGTGCCTTACTATTTCATTTATTATAACATCATCTGCATCATTCAATGAAATATTTGATTGTTTATATTCCTTTTCATTTGTTCTAATTATGTCAGCAGCTGGTAGATTCAAAATTTTACATATTTCCTTTAACTCATTGACGTTAGGTGGGTTTTTAAGGTATTCAATTATGTTTGGTTCGAAGCCATTGTCACGCAATAGCTGCAGAGTTTTTCTGCTTTTTCCTCACCTTGTGTTGTGATATATAGTAATACACATTTTATTCACCTTTCATGTTTAAATTTTATTTGCATAGTCGGAGTATTGTTTCTTTTGTAAATCGGGAACTACCGCGTCCTTTAATGGATAGCCTATAGGAACGAGGAGAAATGCTCTTTCGTTTTGAGGTCTTTCACATATCTTTTCTAAAAACCCCATTGGACTAGGTGTATGGGTCAATGCAACTAACCCTGCACGGTGGACAGCAGTCAAAAGAAACCCACACGCTATTCCAACTGATTCATTTACATAATAATTTTTGTATTTCTTACCATCATTCAAATCATAAATTTGTTTAAATACAATTATCAAATATGGAGCATTCTCTAAGAATTCCTTATGCCAATCTGTGCCAAATTTATTCAGATCCGACAACCAACTTTCGGGGGCTTTTTGTTTATAAAATGCTTTTTCCTCAATTTCTGCCCCGATTCGGATTTTACGCTTAACTCCTGGGTCTTTAACTATTGTGAAATGCCATGGTTCTTTATTCGCACCGGATGGAGCAGAAGCGGCAGTTGAAACAATATTTTTCACCACTTCTATTGGTATATCTCGATTTGAAAATTCTCTAACAGTCCTCCTCTGTCTCATAAATGCTAAGAAATCACCTGAGGCCCGGGCCATATCATCTTCAGAAGGAGGAGTATATTGCAGTTTTTTATTGCTCATTATCTACTACATAATATAATATATAATATTTAATAATACATGGGGTCTGTAAATATTTACAGACCCCATTTTCACGTCGGTAGTCATACGGATTCAATCAACCATCAATTGGTTGGTATATTTATGTGAATGTAACGTTGATACTAATATAATTTCGGTCTAAACTTTGACAGTCCTTAAACAGAATATTTTAACTTGTATATCATACTTTTACCAAACCAGCGCCGGGATACATGTCTCTAAATAATAGCAAAGTAACTGTCGTAGTAGGCGCACAATGGGGCGACGAGGGGAAAGGTAAAATAACAGATTATTTCGCAAGGCACGCTGATTACGTCGTTCGGTATCATGGTGGTAATAATGCCGGCCACACTGTAATCGTACAAGGATCCGAATACAAACTACATTTAATCCCTTCCGGTGTATTATACGATCATCCCGTCAGTGTAATTGGCAATGGTGTAGTCATCGACCCTAAAGCTCTGCTAAAAGAAATAGATTATTTAAAAAACAAAGATATCAAACCACAGCTTCACATTAGTGATCGGTCACATGTAATCATGCCATACCATAAACAAATGGATTCCGCTCTAACAGATCATCAAGGCAAACTTGCTGCTGGTAGCACAATGCGAGGTATCGCTCCTGTATATGCAGATAAAATGTTTCGTCATGGAATTCGTATTATTGATCTTACAGACCATGATATATTAAAAGAAAAACTTAAAAAGGCGTATCAATTCAACAGTAATTTAATTAACGCTATCAGCGATCAGGTTATAGAAGAAGATGAAAAATCTATATTCAATGAATACATAGAGTATGGAAAACAACTATCCCCATACATTAAAGATGTATCCCTTGAATTATACCATGCCCAACAAAATGGAAAGGCAATACTTTTTGAAGGCGCGCAAGGTATTTCACTCGATGTAGACCACGGGATATACCCATATACCACATCAAGTAATTCAATCGCTGGCAATATCGCTACTGGTACCGGTGTCAGCTTTCGGGACATTAACAGAATAATTGGTGTAACAAAAGCTTATATAAGTCGCGTAGGAATTGGTCCACTGCCAACAGAGCTACCCGCAGAACAAGGGGATTATCTAAGGGAAAAGGGGAAAGAGTATGGAACTACAACAGGTCGGCCGCGGCGAGTAGGTTGGTTAGATCTTGTACAAGTGCGGCAGGCTGTTCGTGTAAATGGATTAACAGAAATCGCACTGACCAAACTAGATATATTGTCTGACAATGGAGATCTATCTGTTTGCACAGCTTATAATATTAATGGCCAACAAGAGCAGGAGATGCCTGCCAGCCTGTATAAATTCAGATCAGCTGAACCAGTATACCAGACATTGCCTGGCTGGGGACAATTGTCGGATGATATGGCTGAAAAAGGATATGATAGCTTACCAAAAAATCTCAAACATTATGTAAAATTCATCGAAAATCAAGTGTCCTGTCCTGTTACTATTATTTCTATTGGCCCTGAAAGACACCAAACCATCATTCGCTGAAAATTGGGTTTCACAAAAGAAACGCTTGATTTTAACGGCAAAACTGAAGCCGAAATAATCAATATATTAGAAGAGTATAATATTCCTCTTACACCTGAAGAGATAATAAAAATACAAAATGATTTCTTAGCCCGGGCGCCTTCAGTTGCTGAATGTGTCCTATTTTCGATTGAAGGGTCCGAGCATTGTTCATATAAAAGCAGCCGGACTCACTTGGAACAGTTCGTAACTACTGGTCCAGATGTGATACTGGGAGCGAAGGAAGACGCGGGGGTGGTTGCGGTCGCAACTGACAATGCTGGTAAGCGTTGGTGTATTGTAATGAGCCATGAGTCCCACAACCATCCATCACAGATCGTTCCTTATGAGGGTGCAGCTACTGGGGTAGGTGGAAACGTCCGAGATGTGTGTTGTATGGGGGCTGAAGTCATTGCTACAACAGATAGTTTCCGATTCGGGGATATCCAATCAAATAAAACTAAGTGGATTCATGATGGTGTTGTAGATGGTATTGGTGGGTATGGTAACCCTCTGGGTATTCCCAATATTGGCGGAGATATTTATTATCATAGTGATTATAACGATAATTGTTTAGTAACCCTTGTCACGCTAGGCGTAGTTCGTGCAGATGAAATTTTTCATTCATATGCTCCAGAAAACGCAAATGGCTATGATCTAGTTCTCGTTGGCAAGCCAACCGATAACAGTGGTTTTGGCGGAGCCAGTTTTGCATCCCTAGAATTAGAAGAGGGGAAAAAAGAACAGAATAAAGGCGCTGTTCAAGAACCAAACGCATTTCTCGAGCGCCACATATTAAAATCAACATATTCTCTCTTTGATAAAATTAAAGAAATGGATTTGCTGGGCAAGGTTGGCTTCAAAGACCTGGGGGCGGGGGGCGTGGCCTGTGCAAGCGTTGAGTTGGCAGACGCATCTGGTTATGGGTCTGAGGTGTGGCTGGATAATGTTCATATAAGTATGAAGGGCCTCCATCCATCTGTCATATTATGTTCAGAAACGCAAGAGCGTTTCATGTGGGTTTGCCACCCAGATGTCACTGATCTAATCATTGATCATTACAACAAAACCTTCGATATGCCAGGTGTATCAGAATTGGCTCGTGCTTCAGTTATAGGTAAAATTCGTAATGACAATCAATATATAGTACATGTTAATGGTGAAGAGATCGTAAACGCGCCCGCGCAAATGGTTACCAAGGGGTTTATATATAACCGTCCGTTCCAATCTACAGATTCAGTATACACCGAACCTGAGCTGCCAGAACCAAGTGATTACAATGCCGTACTCCTAGATCTGATTGAACATGAAAATATTTGTTCTAGGCTAGGGATATATGAAACGTACGATAAACAGGTTCAGGGCAGGACCATTATTGAGCCCGGTAAGGCAGATGCTGGGGTTTTGGCGCCATTTAATGATGAAAAGTTTCCTGAAGAAATCCGCCATATCGGTATTGCACACGCTACAGATCACAACCCTCTGTACGGAAAGATCGACCCATATTGGTGCGGTATAAATGCGGTTACCGAAGCAATGCGCAATGTGGCTGCGACTGGAGCTACCCCCCACGCAATGACTGACTGTCTTTGCTTTGGTAACCCGGAAAAACCGGAACAAATGTGGGAATTTGCAGAAGCAACTCGTGGTGTCGCTGATGCTTGTAAAGGGATCCATCTAAAAAACAATAGAGATTATCCAGTACCCATTATTGCCGGCAATGTAAGTTTTTATAATGAATCAAAAATGGGCGCCATACCTCCAAGTCCAATCGTAAGCTGCTTGGGAAGGATGGATAATGTGGGTAAGGCAATTACCAGCGAATTTAAAGAAATTGATTCCACAATAATGCTGATTGGAGAAAGAAAAAATGAATTAGGCGGTAGTGCGTATTATGGGTTATTTGGTGAATTGGGAAAAAATATACCGAAGCCTGATTTGGCCAGAGTAGAGGCAGAAATATGGGCCCTTACTGATGTAATTGATGGCGGCCTTGCTTTAGCCGCCCACGATATTAGTGATGGTGGACTAGCCGTAACCCTGGCGGAAATGTCATTTGGAAATGAGATTGGTTTTGAAATTGAAATAGACCAAAACATGCGCACCGATAAATGGTTGTTTTCCCAGACTGGTGGTTTCATTTTGGAGGCAGATAATATCAATCTTCCAGCAATTATTTCTATAATGTCAAGCTATGGAATTTCTGTAACAAAACTAGGCAGAACTACCGCACACCAAGCAATGGATTTTGGCAATGTTATTCATATGCCACTGTCCAAGGCAAAAGATCGTTGGGCAAATGGATTGCGTGACAAACTAAGATAAAGCAGATTTATAAATGATAGAAAAAATAACCAAAAAAATTGTGTTTAAAATTATTAAGGAACGTTTTATCAATGAAGTTCCTTTCCTCAAATTATTAGGTATCAAAGTGTCAAAATTTAATTATCCAGAGGTCGAGATGGTCTTGGACTGGAACAATCGGTTGGTAGGTAATGTTGTCCAAGAATCTCTACACGGTGGTGTTACGGCCACAATTCTAGATTCTGTAGGAGGGTTAGTGGCCATAGGAAACTTTATTTCAACGGAAAAAAACCTGACTGCTGATTATCTAAAAACCCGTATTGGAAGTATGGGCACAATAGACATGCGAGTTGATTATTTATTGCCGGGTAGGGGGGCATTATTTACAGCAACGGGACGAGTCATTCGGGCTGGAAAAAGAGTAACGGTTTGCCGCATGGAAATGCACAACGACAAAAATGATTGCATCGCCCTAGGTACCGGTTCTTATTTGTGGAGCAATAAAAAGGGCAGCGCTTCCAAATAAAATGGATTATAAATCAGCTGGTGTAGACATCGATGCCGGTAACAAGGCGGTAGAGCGCATAAAAAAGGGGGTCCAGTCAACATTTACAACTAAAGTGCTCACTGGGTTAGGCAGTTTTGGTTCGCTCTATGACCTAAAATTCATAACAGATAATTATGAAAATCCCGTCTTGGTCCAAAGTATTGACGGCGTCGGAACCAAAACTATCATCGCTCGCAAGTTAGGCAAATTTAATACTATCGGTATCGATCTATTAAGTGCTTGCGCAAATGATATTTTGGTTATGGGAGCCCGACCGCTTACTTTTTTGGACTATATTGCAAATGATAAACTGAGGCCAGATATCATTGAAGAAATGGTGACTGGTATGGTAAATGCATGTCTAGATACAGGGGTGTCTCTTGTGGGTGGCGAAACGGCTGAGATGCCCGATACGTACCTCCCAGGTGAGCACGATCTTGTGGGTGTCATAACTGGTGTTGTGGAAAAAAATAAGATCATTACTGGTCAAGCTATCCACGCCGGTGATGTTGTGCTTGGTTTACAATCTAGCGGCCTACACACAAATGGCTATTCCCTTGCTCGTAAACTTTTCTTTGAAATAGGTGGTTATGATGTAAACGATACAATCCCGGAACTAGAAAAATCGGTTGGGCTTACCTTGCTGGAACCCCATATCAATTATACCAACCATGTATTTAGCCTGTTAGACAAAGATATTGGATTGAAGGGTATTGCCCATATTACAGGTGGGGGACTGGTAGAAAATATTCCGCGAATTCTGCCGGATGGGTGCTGTGTTGAGATCCATAAAGGATCATGGCCGGATGTGCCTGTTTTTAATGTAATGCAATCCATCGGCGATATTGATGAAAATGAAATGTACCATGCTTTTAATATGGGTATTGGCTTGGTTATTATCGCTGCGCCAGACCAAGTAAATAGTATCAAAAAAATAATTGATGTACATGAAATTGGTTTTGTGATCGCAGGTGAAAATCAAGTGAACATTATTTAATGCGAGATGACATAGCCATCGTCCAGTTCCCCGGATCCAACACGGAGCGGGAAACTTTTATGGCGTGCCGCCGGTCGGGGTTAAACCCGGTAGAATTCTTATGGAATGAAACTCATGAAAAACTAACCCAGTGCGCTGGATATATAATAATAGGTGGTTTTTCATACGAAGATAGATCCAGGGCTGGTGTAATCGCGTCTCTAGACCCAGTCATAAATGTAATCAAGGCCGAGAGCGAAAAGGGGAAACCTGTATTAGGTATTTGCAACGGAGCGCAAATATTAATTGAATCTGGTTTGGTCCCTGGATTAAATAATTATACTCTTTGCGCTGCCTTGACCGATAATAAACGAGTAATAAATGGAGATGTTCTTGGTACTGGTTACTATAATTCCTGGGCAAACATCGCATGTGTGGTTGAACCAAGTAAAACTGCTTTTACTAGACATTTAGATACTGGTGGGTTTATCCGTGTACCATTCGCTCATGCAGAAGGTCGGTTTATTATTCCAGAAGATTTACTTACTACCTTAATCAATAACAATCAAACGCCATTTCGTTACTGTGATGATAGCGGCAATATCATTAACGAGTTTCCGGTTAACCCAAATGGCTCAGTATATAATGTGGCCGCAGTGTGTAATCCTACAGGCAATGTAATGGCCATGATGCCGCACCCGGAACGCACGCCTAATGGTGATGTAATTTTCAAATCTATGGCTGAGTATATTAAAGAAGAACATGGAAATAAAACATTGCCCTTAGACTATGAACCACAAAAATATTCTATTCAACAATATTCTTCAGATCCTGACGGTATTGAATGGCTGGTGAACATGATCATAACCGACAATGAAGCTGTCTCAGTCCATAACGCTTTGGCCCATTTAGATATTCCGGTCAAAGTTCAACGAATGAGGCACTGGGAAATTATAGCTGATAAAAAAACCAATTCGTTGCAAAACGCATTAATAAAAAGCGGAGAGCTTTTCAATAGCAATAAAGAATTCATTGCTAAGAACAAAACGAATAATAATAGTGCGACCTTCCTTGTGCGTCATAAGGAAGATATGTTAGGCAGACAAAAACAGCAATCTCTAACCAACCGGTTTGCAATTGAAGGTATACGCGAAATTCGTCATGGAGTCCTGTGGAACATAACGGTAAACAGTGGTAACTTTGAGGCGGTTATCCAGCAAGTTTTGGATAACCACATTTTATACAACCCCTTTTCACAGAATTGTTATAAATATGGATAATGGTTATCGGAACCGCATAGCTTCAGAGTTGGACAACTGTTTAACCGAAACATCCCTTACTGCCGGTAAAAAAAAATTGGGGAAAGTCCGCGATCAATATGACCTAGGTGATAAAATTGTCCTTATTACTACAGACCGCCAAAGCGCTTTTGACCGAGTGTTGGCAGCCATCCCGTTTAAAGGTCAAGTCTTGAACCAAACTAGTGCCTGGTGGTTTAAACAGACAGAAAATATTATTCCGAATCATTTAATCACAACGCCGGACCCCAATGTAATTGTTGCCAAAAAATGTTCCGTGTTTCCCATTGAATTTGTCGTTCGCGGTTATATCACTGGCAGCACCAATACCTCTTTATGGACAGTATATAATAGTGGCGATCGAGAATATTGTGGCAATACACTCCCAGAAGGATTGATTAAAAACCAAAAGCTGAAAAATAATATGCTAACTCCAACCACGAAGGACGTACGCCACGATCGCCCTATTTCACCTGACGAAATTGTAAGCGAAGGGTTGATGACAATTGAAGACTGGGAATATTGCAGTTCAGTAGCATTAGAACTTTTCACCTTTGGGCAGCAACAGGCTGAAAAACATGGCTTGATTCTCGTGGATACTAAATATGAAATGGGGCGAGACGAAGATGGTAATATTTTACTGATTGATGAAATCCACACGCCAGACTCAAGTCGTTACTGGATTAATGAATCATACGAAACAAGAATGGCTGCGGGAGAGGAGCCAGAAAACATCGACAAGGAATTCTTGCGGTTGTGGTTCGTTGACAATTGTGATCCCTACAACGATTCTGAGCTGCCGCCTGCGCCAGCCGATCTAGTTATTGAGCTATCAAGTCGATATATTTATCTATATGAAACTATAACTGGCGAACAATTTCCTTTACCGCCAGACGGTGAAATGATATTGGATAGAATCGCTTCAAACCTGAGGGGTTACTTATAAATGAAAACAGTTATTATTATGGGCTCAACATCTGACGAACTACACGCCAAGAAAATTACCGATAAACTGGATGCTTTCGGGATACAATGGGAACAGCATGCCGCTTCTGCCCACAAGGATCCACGTAAAGTATTGGATATAATAGACGCCAATAAGAATGAAAAAGATCTGATCTATATTACCATTGCCGGCCGATCCAATGCTCTTTCTGGCTTTGTTGCTGCCAATTCAGAGTTTCCAACCTTAGCCTGTCCACCTTTTTCTGATAAGACGGATATGTTGGTTAATATCCATTCCACACTCCAGATGCCTAGTAATACACCTGTTCTTACTGTGCTCGACCCGGGAAATTGTGCTTTAGCAGTAAAGCGGATATTTGGTGCCTGATCAACTGAATAGTATTTCACCTTTGGATGGCCGCTATAATAAAGACGCTGCCGTCTTATCCCATTATTTCTCTGAATCGGCACTAATGCGCTACAGGATACAAATAGAGGTTGAATATCTGATTGCCCTTAGCAATGAAAATAAAATTTCTGCCCTGCCGCAAATACCAAAGGCATTGCAATCAACATTAAGAAAATTGTATGAGAAATTTGATTCGCAATCTGCGCGACGGGTAAAAAAAATTGAAACTCAAACAAATCATGATGTAAAGGCAATAGAGCAATACATCAGTGAAAAATTACAAAAAATCAATTTAAGCAAATTCATTCCCTGGGTTCACTTTGGACTCACATCTGAAGATGTAAATAATATTGCCTATAGCTTGATGTGGAAGGATGGAATAAAATATGTTTACCTGCCAAAGTTAAATGCCCTGCAAAAAATAATTATGAAATTAAGCCGTCTTTACAGTTCCGTAGCTATGCTGGCCCTTACTCATGGCCAGGCGGCTACGCCCACCACTTTCGGCAAAGAAATGGCCGTATTTCACCGTCGCCTAAAGAGGCAGGCGACCATGTTAAAAGAGCAGCGTTTACGGGGAAAAATTAGTGGTGCTACTGGTAACTGGGCCGCCCATACCGTGGCCTATCCGAAAATAGATTGGATACGCTTTTCTGGGCGATTGGTAAAGCGGTTCGGCCTTGATCCAAACCCTGTGACCACCCAAATAGAACCCCATGATTCCCTAGCAGAAAGCTATCATATTATTGCTCGGATCAATTCCATTCTAATTGACTTTACACAAGATGTTTGGCTATATATCAGCCGCACCATTATTGGACAGAAAAAAATAGGCAGGGAGACCGGCTCATCTACTATGCCGCATAAAATAAACCCTATCTATTTTGAAAATGCCGAAGGGAACTGTGGTTTAGCTAATGCCTTATTAAACCACCTCGCCAATAAACTAACAGTGTCCCGCATGCAGCGCGATTTGTCTGGTAGCACTGTAGTTAGAAATCAGGGAGTAGCCCTTGGGCACAGTTTTGTTGGATTAAACAATCTGATGAAGGGCGTTGATCGCATTACTATTAATCAAGAAAATATGAGCATCGAATTAGATAAGCACTGGGAAGTGTTGGCTGAGGCAATACAAACAATAATGAGAAAAAATGGAATCCCAGGAGCCTATAATAAAATGAAAGATTTAACGCGGGGCAACTATCTTGATCAGAAAACAATACATAAATTAATCTCTGATTTAAACATTGCTACAGATGATAAAAATATTTTACTGAAATTGACACCGGCAGATTATACGGGTTTAGCAAATAAGCTGGCACAACTGAAATAATGTGCGGACTGGCAGGAATTTATTCTCATAAACCAGTAGCAACAGAGCTCTACGACAGCCTGATCCATTTACAGCATCGCGGTCAAGATGCAGCGGGGATTACTACCTATAATAAACACATGCATAAAACGAAGGGCATGGGTCTGGTACGCGATATTTTCACCGAAAAAAAAATAAAGCGTTTAAAAGGAAATATAGGAATTGCACATACCCGATATCCTACCCATGGTGGTTTTGGCCATGGTGAAATACAGCCATTTTGGACATCTGTTCCCTATGGTATCGCCCTGGCACACAATGGAAACCTTACAAACTATAATGAACTTGCAAAAAATATCACAGACAAAGAATCCCGTTATTTAAACACTAATAGCGATACAGAGGTCTTGTTGCATTTATTTGCAGAACTACTGCATTATAAAAATAAACATGACAATGATAAACAATTTTTTGATTGTCTTTGTACTGCGCTAGAAAATATTTACAAACATGTACAGGGGGCTTATTCTGTCGTTGCTTTGGTTATCGGGAAGGGTTTGGTTGCTTTTCGGGATCCACAGGGCATAAGGCCTTTAGTTAAGGGGATAAGATCAAATAGCAACGGTAAACAAGATTATATTATTGCTTCAGAAAATACTATGTTTTACCCGCTAGGGTTTAAGCCAGATGGAAATGTACTGCCGGGAGAATTAATTTATATAAGCGAAGGGGGTAAGGTGTTTAGTAAGCGTCTAGTGAAAAAGTCATTTAACCCCTGTATTTTCGAATACGTTTACTTTGCGAGGCCAGATGCTACTCTAAACGATGTAAGTGTTTACCGGGCACGACTACGAATGGGACAAAACCTAGCTGAGAGATGGAAAAATAAATACCCTAAAAAAGTCCCTGATATTATTATTCCAGCACCAAGTACAGCAAATACTGCTGCTCTTTCAATGGCTACAGCGCTGGGTGTTCGTTATTCAGAAGGATTATATAAAAATCCTTTTATCGGGCGCACGTTTATTATGCCCGGACAAAAAGCACGTAAAAAATCATTACGATATAAACTAACGCCTCAGACCACAGAAATTGCAGGGAAAAAAGTAATGATTGTTGATGACAGCATTGTTCGTGGTAACACTTCCCGTGAAATTGTTCGCATGTTAAAAGACTTTGGTGCAACTGAAGTATACTTTGCCGTAGCATGTCCACCAGTACAATCTCCTTGTTTTTATGGAGTGGACATGCCCACTCGCGCAGAACTAATAGCCAACAATAAAACCGAAGATGAAATTAAACAACACCTGGAGGTCGATTTACTGCTTTACCAAAAGATTGATGACTTGGCTGAAGCGGTTATGCGCAAAGGTGATCATCATATTGATCGACCCTGTATGGCTTGTTTTGACAAACACTACATTACCGGTGATATGAATAGAGAAAAAATTCGTTCGCTGGAAACAATGCGTATAAACGACCGCAACGGCAAATAAACCCACTATGAATATATTGGTTATTGGCTCTGGAGCTAGAGAACATGCAATTGTAAGAGCGATTGAACAATCGCCAAAAAATAAAAAAATTTTCTGTCTTGGATCTAATGTAAATCCGGGCATTGCAGAACTTTGTGCTGATTTTATGGTTGCAAATATTAATCACGCACAAACAATTACTAGCTATGCCGAGAAAAAAGCTGCTGATCTAGCAATTATAGGCCCCGAAAATCCGCTGGCTATTGGTGTGGCTGATGCGCTTTGGGCTGTTGGGGTTAAGGCTGTAGGTCCAATGAAAGACCTGGCCCAGATAGAAACATCAAAAGCTTTCGCTCGCGACCTACTAACCGAATACAATATTCCTGGCAACCCTAGATACAAAAAGTTTTCGTCTTTGAGTGGGGTGGCAGAATTTTTAAATGAACTAGGTGAAAACTACGTGGTAAAATTCGACGGGCTGGCTGGCGGTAAGGGAGTTAAGGTGTCGGGCGATCATCTTCATTCGCACGATGATGCGAAAAGTTATTGTCAAGAACTCGTAGAAAAAGCAAGCGTTTTCGTACTTGAGGAAAAACTTATTGGACAGGAATTCTCACTAATGAGCTTTTGTGATGGAGAAACCCTTAAGCATATGCCTGCAGTACAAGATCATAAGCGTGCCTATGATGGTGACACTGGTCCCAACACAGGGGGTATGGGAACTTATTCAGACTGGGACCATTCCCTGCCTTTTTTGACAAAAAATGATATTGATCAAGCTCATGAAATTAATATAGCCACCGCAAAAGCATTAAAAGACAAATTTGGATATGGATACAAGGGTGTGCTCTATGGCGGATTCATCGCAACGGCAGATGGCGTAAAATTAATTGAGTACAATGCTAGATTTGGTGATCCTGAAGCCATGAACGTACTTTCTCTTTTAGAGTCTGATTTTATTGAAATTTGCAATGGTATTACAGATTGTAGACTTAATCAAGTTAACGTGCGATTCAAAAACAAGGCTACCGTATGTAAATATGCGGTTCCGGAGGGCTATCCTGATAATCCCGTAAAAGGTGAATCTATTGATCTTTCAAATATAGAGAACCCCAATACCTTATTTTACGCGTCGGTTGATATGCATAATGGAAAGCTAATAGAAGCGGGTAGTCGAACTGTTGCAGTAGTTGGTATGGCAGAATCTATTTCTGCAGCAGAACAAATAGCAGAAAAGGAAGTGTCCGCCGTGGGTGGGCCATTATTTCACCGGGTAGACATTGGAACGGACCTTTTGGTGCAACAACGAGTTAAGCAGATGGAGTTACTACGATGATCCGGCTTGGTGTACTTGGTTCAACCAAGGGCACCGATCTACAGGCTATATTAGATGCAATCCAAAATCATGCGTTGGATGCAGAGGTTGTGGTTGTGGTTTCAAACAGGAAAAAATCATTCATTTTAGAGCGCGCAAGAAACTATAAAATCCCAGATGTTTTCGTTTCCCAAAAAGGAAAAACAAGGGATGAGTTTGACCGAGAAATAACAGCTACATTGCTTAAACACGACGCTGACCTCGTTTTACTGATAGGTTTTATGCGAATTCTAAGCGCAGAGTTTTGCCAAAAATGGCATGATCGAATACTGAACGTACACCCATCTCTCTTACCAAAATATGCGGGGGGTATGGATAACAATGTTCACGAGGAAGTTCTTAGGAACGGCGATGCGGAAACGGGATGTACAATTCATTTTGTAACCGAAGAATTGGACGCAGGGCCAATACTAATACAGAAAAAATGTACTGTAGCTGGAAAGGATACAGTCGAATCACTAAAAACAAAGGTGCAACAATTGGAGGGAAC
>CAYYXU010000042.1:0-13481 GCA_964475645.1 uncultured bacterium
ATTGTGTTGAAGCTACTTTTTTTGGAGGAATGATAGTGAAACCATCAATCTCTAGGTCGTTGATATTGTTTTGTAACCCCAGTTTTTTAATTTGACTTAGGTTCTCTCCTAAATATGAAGGTGTTTTACTTTTTGATCTTGTCATGAAGATTTATCTAGGTAGGTTTATCTGACTAAGAAAACAGCTCTCAACAAGTGTTTCTGGGCCTTTATTAATTCTTGTTTACTAGCCCCGTCAAATATCATCAATTGCAATGTATGACCGGAACCTATATAGATTCTTGCCGCCGACATAGTCTGGAAATCCTTGGGTAATAGTTTTTCTCTTTTAGCTTTTGAGAGTACATTACGCACTCTTCTATGAAGTTCTTCTAGTAACTTTTGATAGTCTCGCCAGACATCTTCACGAATGCCTGCACTCCAATCCAGCCATACTTTTATCAAATCAGGGTTATCTAAACCAGTCTGAAGGAAAGCTGCCGCTAAATCAGCCAGAGCACCTTGTGCTGTATCTTGATCTAGGGTTACAGTAAATATGTCAATGAGATAATCTTCCACTTGTTTTGTTGCTGACTTAATCAGGTCTTGACGTCTTTTAAAATAAAAATGAACGGTTGATACCGAAACGCCCGCTAATTTAGCAACTTGTGAATGCGTTACCCTTGAAATCCCATGATTTGCAGTCGCTTTAATTATGCATTTTTCTAGCTGCCTTTTTCTTTCTTTTGGAGGAAGTCTTAAATTTTTTTTCACTTTTAACACAATTTTATCATAAACCTTATATGAACCTTAACTAACAACAATGAATATAATCTATCAAGCAAGCAAGCCTAATAATATTCTAAAAAAGAATATTATTACCAAAAAAACCATGAACAGAATAATGTATTTATAGAATAATTATGTATTTACTCAATACAATAGTGTAAACATACAATAGTTATTGACAATACATATAATAATAATAAGCTAATGTTGAAATAGGAGTGTAATTAAATGAAAACCCTTGCTGCAGTTGTTACAGAAATTGGAAAACCATTATCCTTGATGGAATTAGATATTGAGGATCCTAGGGATGATGAAATCCTGGTTCGTATTGTAGCTACTGGAATTTGCCATACAGATCTTGTTGTGCAGGCTGGAATGCTCCCCGTTCCCTTGCCTGTTACCCTCGGTCATGAAGGGGCAGGGGTTGTGGAAAAAATTGGCTCCAAAGTTTCTAAAGTAAAACCAGGTGATCATGTTGTTTTGTCTTTCAATTCATGTGGCTCCTGTGCGAGCTGTAGTGAAAAAGAACCTGCCTATTGTCATGAATTTATGCCACGTAACTTCAGCGCGACAAGAGAAGACGGTAGCACTGCATTATCAAAGGAAAAGAGCCCAGTACATAGTAACTTTTTCGGACAATCTTCTTTTGCAACCTTTTCTCTTTGTCGTGAATTAAATGCAGTCAAAGTGCCTAAAACCATTGACCTCAGTTTACTAGGTCCTCTTGGTTGCGGCATCCTAACTGGTGCAGGAGCTGTCATAAATGCTCTTCCTGTAAAAAAAGGGTCATCTTTTGTAGTTTTTGGTACTGGATCCGTTGGGTTGTCGTCGGTAATGGCAGCACAAATACAAGGAGCCTCCACAATTATTGCCATTGATCTAAATGGTGATCGTCTAGAGATGGCTAGCAAACTTGGAGCAACACATACTTTCAATCCAAATGAAACAACTGACTTAGTAGAAAATATAATTGAACTCACCACTCATGGAGTAACGGCCGCTCTAGATACGACGGGATTGCCGGATGTAATTCGTGATGCTGTTTTATGTTTGGCCCCACGGGGATCCTGTGGAATTCTTGGTGCTTGTCCACCCGATTTTGAGGTCAAGATTAACGAATTACATTTCTTTACAGGAGGGAGAAAATTGATCGGCATTGTTGAAGGATCAGCATATCCCGACACATTAATCCCTAAGCTCATCAACTATTTCGAGGAGGGCCTGTTTCCTTTTGACCGTTTAGTTAAGTTCTATGACTTTGAACACATTAATCAAGCGATTGAGGATTCAGAAAAGGGCAAAACAATTAAAGCTATTGTGAGAATGCAAAATTAATGGCTCGCCATGATTGTACATAATTCTAACAACAAAATTTTCATAATTAAGAGTTGGATAATAAGCGAAGATAAAGGAGAAAAAAATGCAAAGTAGGGACAAGTTTTTTATTGGTAATGAATGGGTATCTCCATCATCAACACAAACATTTGAAGTTATAAATGCTTCAACAGGCGAGTTTGTAGCGACAGCACCTGAAGGGACTAATGCAGATATAGATGCAGCCGTTTCGGCAGCACGTGCTGCTTTTGAGCACGGAGAATGGGCGAATAGTAGTCCTAATGACCGTGCTGTAATAATGGAGCGTTTGCTTGCTGCTCTTGCGAAACGAGGTGATGAGTTAGCTCAGACGGTCAGTACACAAAACGGGATGCCGATAGGACTGAGTACCGCATTCGAAGCTGAATATTCAGCTGGTTTATTGCAGTATTATGCTGAAGAAGCAAAAAATATTGAAACAGCCTTGGATGTACGCCCGTCACAAATGGGTAAGGAAACACAGGTAAAAAAAGTTCCGTTTGGCGTAGTGGCTGCTATTGTCCCGTGGAATTTTCCCGTAACGCTAGCTATGAGTAAAATCGCTCCGGCTATGGCTGCTGGGTGCACTCTTGTTATCAAACCCTCTCCAGGAACAGTGCTGGATAGTTATATTCTAGCTGAAGCCGCTCTTGAAGCCGGTGTTCCAGCAGGTGTCCTCAATTGGGTAGCGGCTGATCGTGATGTTGGCGCATATCTCGTTTCTCATCCAGGTGTTGACAAGGTTGCCTTTACAGGATCATCAGCGGCTGGTCGATTAATTGCAGAAACTTGTGGTGGTTTGTTAAGACCTGTGACTTTGGAGTTGGGTGGAAAATCGGCCGCTATTGTTCTTGAAGATGCAGATATTGATATGTTCATTGAAGGCGTTCCAATGGCTTGTCTGCTCAATAATGGACAAACCTGTTTCAATGGAACACGAATATTGGCACCAAAGAATCAATATCAGAAAATCTCTGAAGCCGTGGCTGATCTAGCATCCTCAATGGTTATTGGCGATGCCATGGATCCAAAAACTCAAATGGGTCCTATGGCTTCAAAACCTCACCGTGAGCGCGTTGAATCTTATATTGTTACAGGAAAAACAGAAGCCAAGCTTATAGCAGGTGGTGGGCGTCCAAAAAATACTCCGGAAGGGTGGTTTGTTGAGCCAACTGTGTTCACTGATGTTGCCAATGATGCTGTTATTTCTAGAGAAGAAATATTTGGCCCTGTACTGTCCATTATTCCTTATGAAGGCGAGGATGAAGCAATCTCTTTGGCTAATGATTCTGAATTTGGTCTTGGGGGGTCTGTTTGGAGTGCAGACAGCGAGCATGCCCTAAAGGTAGCCAATCAAGTTAATTGTGGTACCGTCGGAGTTAATGGCTATGTGCCTTCTATTGGAGCACCATTTGGTGGTGTTAAAGGAAGCGGAATAGGGCGCGAGTTAGGTCCAGAAGCAGTAGATAATTATCAAAGTCTCAAGTCAACTTATATCATGAGCTAACTAGAACCTCTAGGGAGTAACAACCTGAAGAGACTTACTTAGATCAAATTTACAATGTAAGTTGAAAATTGTTTCATGATGTGGGTGTCTCTCCAAGAACATTAAAGCCTCTTGGTTTAAGAATTTTAATTGCGGCTGGAACGATGGTGAGTGCACCTAACATGTTGAAAGCCAATATGATGGCCAAAAGAAGCCCCATTTCAGCCTGAAAACGAATCGGCGATAAAAAACTCCACGACAAGAGCGGCAATATCATTGTCATTGCCGTAACAATAATTGCGATACCGGAGGTATTGAAAGCACGGCTTGCGGCTCCAGAAAAATCGAGTCCGCGCTGCATTTCATCACGCATGCGATCTGCCATGTAAATACTGTAGTCAACGCCACGCCCTAATCCCAAGGCAGCAAGCGGCAGTGTATTAAGATTCATCCCAACATCAAGGAGTGTCATAACACTCATAGTCATGAAATGTGATGTCGCCAAAACAAAAGTTATTATGACACCTAATTTCACAGATCTGTAAAGCCAAATTAAATTGAATATAATAATGATCATGATCGCAATTAATAGTCGGCTTTCTTTTAACTCAATCTCATCGTTGACTGCTTTAGTAAGTCCGATTTGCCCTCCGGCAAATTGAATGACAGGCTCGTTTTCCTTGAAGCTATAATTGTCAATAAACTCTTTCCCAAACTTCATCAGTTCATTTACGGTTTCTGAACTATGTTCGCTGGTGAATATGGACAATTTTCCTATGTTCCACTCCGGATTAGTATATGCAGCGAAGTCTCCAGGTTCACCGTTAGATCTAAACATATAAATATTGAAGCCAACTTCAGACGTAGTATCAGGAAGCAATTGATAAGATGGGTCACCTTCCCAGAGCACCATATTAATATTTTTTATTATTGGGGTCAGACTAGAAGCTGGGGTTGCCGGTAATACTCGTTCATAAATGTATCGGTCAAATGCTTCTGACTGATGATAAAGATCAGGGTTAAGCATGATTTCTTCAGCACCCGAAAAATATGCCTGTAAAACATCTGTTCCAATCCGGTCATAGTTCGAATTGATAGAACCAACGTCTTTGTTATACCGTGAATCGGGCCACAAAATAGGGCTCCCTACGGCATCTCCAATTTTCAAATTCTGGGAGATGATGAAACCGCCAAATAATAGGATGATAAAACTGGGCAAGAAAACATTGCGGGACATTTTCTCGCCAAAAAAAGTAGCCAAGAATAGTTGAAAAGGAAGTGTTGTTTTATATTTCTTGGGTTTTTTCAAGAAACTCATAAATGCAGCTGCTGCAATTATTCCCGGAGTTAGTGTTAGTAACCAAATCGTACATATAACGGCTAATAATTGAATGGATGGAATTGCTACGAGCGCTAAGACAGTGAAGCCTGCTGCTGAGGTTATAACCGCAGCTGTACTCGGAAATAACAACCGCTTTAACCCTATTCGCACTGCCTCTTTCATGTTGTTACCTTCGGCCAATTCATCAAATACTCGAGAGACAAATTGAACCGAATGTGACAATACAGTGGCAAATACAAAAAATGGTAATAACAGCAATAATGGATCCATGTTATAACCAGTGAAACCAATTACACCGAACCCAAGCACTGTTACTGAAAAGGCAACGACCATTGGTACTACTACGCCCACCCAAGTACGAAAAAATAAATAGAGAAAGATCGAGATAACTAGAACTGAGACCGCAAAAATTGAGATCATTTTTGGTAGTTCTTTTTTCACTTCACCCAGTAAAATAGGCCGACCAACGACCGACAATTTTACGGTATCGTCTTCATATTCAGCGCGTATGTTTTCTACAAAATCCACCAAGGCTGCAGTATCTACATCGTCCTTGAACTCTGCCGCTATCATCAAGGATTTTTCATTCAATGAAATTAAATAGCCATTGAATTGTCCGCGTATCAGCAATCTAAATTTCTCCATTTCAGCGTCGGTTTTAGGAAGATTTGGCCACATTATTGGATTCACTAAGATTTGGCCTTGTGCACCAGAAGCAGCGCGGGTTTTTCTCAGATTGACTGCCTCAAATAGCGCTTTACGATTTGCATCATGAAAATAAAAAGTATCTGAAATCTTTTTATACTTTTCTAAAAACTCCTGATCGTAAACTTTACCATTTTTATTTTCTACCATTACAAGAACAGTGTTTACGCCACCGAATTTTTCACTGAATTCTTCATACAATTTCACATTTTCATGTTGCGAAGGCAGCATCTCATTCAACGAAGCGCGTAGTGTTACTCCCGTGATAGCAAAATAACCAGCTATTGATGTAATAACGATTGCAATAATTATTATTATCGTCCGATACTGAATGACCGTATTTGCAATTGTTTTAACCATGCCAAAACCTTTTTATGAAAGTATGGTCATTAAATGCATTATCAAATGTATCAATTCCCAGAGTTACCATTTGATCAACCCCATAATCTCTGTGGTAGTTGTATCAAGGGTAACGGCTAATCCACGAGCTCCCACTAATACATATTTTGATTCCGAAATAGGTGTGGCTCCCATGAAATACAAATAATTTCTATCCGGGAGGTTTATTTCAATTTTGTTAAATTCGCTGCCATTTTCAATTGTAAGAATATTTGCAAGACCAATCACAATACCCTGGCCGTTCTTATTAGCTGCAATATCAAAGAAATGTTTATTTACGCCTGAATTTAAGAGCTTAACTCTTTCTGGCTTTCCTCCTTTAGGTGATGTGAGCATATCAATTTTGTCGGAATGAATTTGTGCTACAACACCGTCGAGTCCCACAGCAAGTACAGAATTACCAACTTGCTCAATCTCAGTGAATGTGGCTTTGATGTCCGGCGTTGAGATAATAGTCCAAGTTTTACCAGAATCTAGAGTTTCAGCAATTACACCAAATTCTCCAGCCAACATGGCTCTTTTTTCACTTAAAATAGTCAAACCATTTAATCTAGGTAAGTCACGACCTGTAAAATTACTCAAAGATTGATTGGCCCAAGTTTCCCCGCCATCATTTGTATATAGAATAGTTCCTTCATGCCCAACTGCCCAACCTACAAGGTTGCCTAGAAATTTAATGTTTCTTAAATTTATCTGATTTTCTTCTAAGTAACGAGTCTTCCAAGTGGTCCCGCCATCATCACTACTCATAATACGACCACGATGCGTTACCAACCAACCATAATCTTTGTCCAAAAATTGAATGCGCCGAATTAGGTCAGTGTTAGATAGAGAGATATGGGTCCAATTTTTACCTCCATCCTTGGTTTTTAAAATGGTTCCGTAATAACCAGCCGCCCATCCATGTGACTTATCTACAAAATCAACGCTGAAAAGATTGTCCGGAATAAAACGAACACGATCATCTTTTTGATCAGTAATATTAGATTGAGATACCTTTAGCTCAGATTCTAATTGACTTTGGTCTTCATCAAAGGCCCATGCCATCGAAATCATGGCGATTACACCTAAAAAAAGTACAACCAGATACTTATATAAACGCGATCCCATTAAATTTAATTTTTTATTTTATTATGTAATTATGTAATTGATTTGAGTAATCATATAATTGAATTGAGTAATCATATAATAGTTATTGCATAAACATATAATAAAAGATAGAGTGTTATTAATAAAGTGATTTTATTGTAGGGGGGCTATGTCCACAACCAAGCAAGGGCTGATGCAAAAAAAACAGTTCAATTTGATTGAACTTTTGCAGCATGCTGCGACCTGGAATGGTGACGTAGAGGTAGTAACAAATTCAGTCGAGGGTGGAATTCATCGCATCGGATATGAAGGTCTTTATGATCGAACCTGTCAATTAGCCAATGCTTTAAACCGTCTGGGTATAAACGCTGGGGACCGTATTGGCACTATGGCATGGAATACTTGGCGACATTTGGAATGCTGGTATGGACTGAGTGGTATTGGTGCAATCTGCCATACTCTAAATCCACGTCTTTTTCCTGATCAAATCGAGTATATCGTTAACCATGCCGAAAACCGTTTTATATTTATCGACACCAGTTTTGTAACCATAATTGGTGATGTCCTTGACAAGTTGCCGACTCTCGAAGGTCTGGTAGTAATGACCGATAAAGAGCATATGACAGATGATATGCACGAGATCGGGATACCGGTTTATTGTTATGAGGAATTATTGAAAAAGGAAGGTAAGGCTTTTGATTGGCCTTTGTTCAGCGATAATACGGCATCTTCTTTATGCTATACATCGGGTACAACAGGTAACCCTAAGGGCGTACTTTATTCACACGGATCTAACCTTAATCATGCCATGGTAAGCGCCCACGGAGATGTATTTGATCTGAAAGCCAAAGACTCCTTCTTGTTGATTGTCCCAATGTTTCATGCCAATGGGTGGGGGCTACCGCACAGCATTCCAATGGTTGGTGGCAAGTTAGTACTGCCAGGGCCATATATGGACGGTAAAAGTCTTCATGAGATTATTAAGGCTGAAGACTGCAACAAAACCTGCGCTGTTCCAACTGTTATGACCATCTTATTAGACCATTTGGAGGCCAACAATCTACAAATTCCCAGTATGAGTGAAATATATATTGGAGGCTCCGCTGTTCCTCAGTCAATGATCGAGCGCTTTGAAGCTGCATATGATGTGGATGTGAACCATGGATGGGGAATGACTGAGACAGTAGTAGGCACATTTAATTGTTATTTACCTTTTATGGATAATTTAAATTTTGAGCAGCGAATGAAAGTACGGAGCAAACAAGGGCGCCCACCTTTTGGAATGGAGTTAAAAATCGTGGATGACGAAGGTAATTCTCTGCCGCATGATGGCGTAGCATTTGGCAAATTGATGGTGCGTGGTCCTAGGGTCATTGAAAGTTACTATAAAGCGAATGAAAGTGCCGTTGATAGTGAAGGCTGGTTCGACACAGGTGATGTGTCGACTATTGATGAACATGGATTTATGCAAATTACTGATCGTGCTAAAGATATTATCAAATCTGGCGGTGAATGGATTTCTTCGGTTGATATTGAAAATACCGCGGTTGGGCATCCCGAAGTACAAATTGCTGCATGCCTTGGTGTTAAGCATGTGAAATGGGAAGAGCGACCTTTATTAATCGTGGTCAAGAAAGAGGGTTGCGAACCGAGTAAAGCTAGCATACTAGATATCATTAGTAGTGAACACGCAAAATGGCAACTGCCGGATGATGTGGTGTTCATCGACGAAATGCCACTGACGGCAACCGGAAAGATTGATAAGAAACCCTTAAGAATTACATACGAAAATTACCTAATAGAGGAATAAAGCTATGGACAGTAATGACTTAATTAACAATGAAGAACTATTTAATGCTCTAAACAAACAACCTCAATTTGCATGGCCCACAATTATTCTTTTTCTTATATGTGCAGGGTTCATGATCGGAGCAACTTGGGCAGCGATTTATGGACACATTTCTTATTTAGCAGCCTGCTTGATAAATGGAACGGCTGGATATTTCTTGTTTTCGCCTATGCATGACGCTATTCATTCTTCTGTTGGGAAGAGTAAATACCTTAATCTTTGGGTTGGGCGTATTACATTTTTATACTTTTCTTCACTCGTAGCGTTTGAATTAATGCGTTTCATCCATTTTCGCCATCATCGCAATGCGAATGGTGAAGGAGATGAGGCTGATCACATTGTACAAAGTGGACCATCTTGGTTACGCCCGCTTAAATGGCCTTTTATAGATCTGATATACGGTTGGAAGTATTTAGGGTATTGGAAAGATCGCCCAAAATCGGAAACGCGAAGCATCCTAATAATGTTTCTTGCAACCTTAGTTGTGTGGCCTTGGTTAATCATCAGCGGCTATTTAATGGAATTACTCATGTTTTGGATAATTCCGCAGCGCATTTCATTTTTCTTTATTTCGTTTATTTTTGTCTACCTGCCTCACGTACCAAATGAGATATCTGAAAAGGAAGACGCGTATAGAGCCACTAGCATTCGAGAAGGTATGGAATGGCTTCTTTCACCATTAATGATGTATCAAAATTATCACCTTGTGCACCATCTTTATCCGAACGTTCCTTTCTATCGACTAGTTAAAATTTGGAACTCCAGATTAGATGAGCATCTTTCACACGACCCCGCTATTGTTCCTGGCCTAGGTCTTTATCCACGACCTGCTAAGACTCCCGAATTAGGTGGTAGCAAATGACCATAACGAATTCCATAAAGATTTATAAGAAATTAATCAATATAAAGTTAGTAAAAAAGGAGGAAATCCAAATGAATAACACAACTTTAAAATTATCAATGCAAACAGTTAGGAGGTTAAATAAATTTATTTCTTTAGCCTCGGTCTCTTTGGCTTCCTTGCTTTTTATAGCTCCAGCCTATGCCGAAGACGTTTGGTTTGGAGGGCGTATAAAAGTAGGTAATGGTGTCTTTTATGACAGACTCGATGACTCATCCGGTCAAGGACCTGCACAGTTTGTCTTAGAATTGCAAGCTGAGTGGTCTCCCAATGATAACGTTACTGTTATTGGTGATGTCTGGCTGAGAGGAGATAGGTTTTATGATTTAGATGACGGTGAGTTTAGAGCACCGGCGTTTCAAAACTTCACATCTCCACAGAGTGCCTTTTTGGATAGATTTAGTATGTCTGCTTCAAGCGACGGATCATATTTATTACCAGACCCCTTCGGAGCGTCAGGTAAAGAACAGGAACTTTTAGACGATTTTGATGATGAAATTCTTCGTGAGTTATCGGTAAGGTTTACGAACGACGAAGGTACATTGGCCGTGAAAGTAGGTAAATTTCAAAGAGGGTGGGGGCAGGCAGATGGCCTTAGGCTGTTAGACATTCTTAATGCCCAAGATCTGCGTCAAAGGACTCTTTTGGCAGATACCGATGAAATCAGAATACCGGCTTGGAGCATCGCCGTTACCGCCGAAATATCAAATGATGTTTCACTTGAACTTATTTATATACCGGAAGTTCGTCATTCAGAATTCGTGATTAATAATCCTACACCGAATAGTCAAACTTCTGGTGGTGGTTTTGGATTCCCTTTCCCACGTATTATTGAAGGTCAAACTGGGTTCGGAATGCCTTTGCTTGGTGCTCATCTCACTGAACGTGAAGTGGAAGAATGGAAAAATGAAGAAGTAGGTGCGCGTCTGAAATTTGATGCTTTTGGTGGAGAGGCTACATTTAACGTATTCTATGGGTATCAAGACTTACCAGTTGTCGTGCTCACAGGTGCTACCCTTCATGTCGGGTCATTTATCAACGATCCAGCAGCCTCAGTTGCGAACGTACCACTTGATGTTCCCACGACCATCGGTGCCATTCATGCACCGGGTCAATATGTTGATTTCTTGCAGTCTCTTGCAGGCGGAACTGCCGCACCGGGAGACTTTCCTCTAATTCCGTTTGGTTGTTTAGATATTCTAAACCCCGGCGCTGGTGGATTCCCTTGCTCAGTAACTGCGGATTTTGAATTGGATTACACGGAACGCCAAAAAACAGTTGGTTTTTCGTTTACTCGGGATATGAGCGAGTGGAAGTTCGGACCTAAAAATGTGTCACCAGTACTTCGACTGGAGATAACCCATGAATTAGATAAAGCGTTTAACCGTCAGGTTATAAATGATCCTTTCATACCAGGACTATTAGCAAAAGGTACCCCAGCATTAATTGGAACTAAAGCTGATACCGTCACCCACCGCGATCAAACATCAACCCTAATAGGGTTCGATTACAATATGTGGTTATCCAGTTGGAAAAGTCAACGGAGTTCTATTTTTGTGACCTCACAATTCTTTAACATTAAGACGAAGGATCATAAAAATTTAATGTTTCAAGCACCTTATGCATTGTTAGATGTAGAAGAAAACCAACAATATTTTACTCAAACTTATTCACTTGGATTAAGTAACGACAATGTAATTCTTGATGGGTTGGCTGTTTGGGATCTTAGCAAAGATGGATTTGCATATCGACAAAGGGTTACTTTCTCGGCTATGGGTAACAAATTGATTCCAAGAATTGAGATAGGAACTTTTGATGGTGATACGGAAGAAGGACTGCTCGCTTTGTACAAAGATTCTGACTATGTCGAGTTTTCACTCACCTATCAATTTTAATCCCTATATATAAAGGAGAACACAAATGAAAATTTATAAAATAAAAACATTGTTAATCTGCCTAACCCTAACAGCATTTGGCTCTATGGCCTCTACTGTACAGGCTGGTGATGAATGGATTGATAAATGGAAATCCTTCGCAGCTGAAACTGGGCTGCCCGAACATGCTGCCTGGGCTGCTGCAATAGATAATGCTGAAGTAAGGGCACTTGCTAAAGATTGGGAAGATTTCCGTGGATATACGGCGTCTTCTTTACTGGCGAAAGAAACACTTCCTGCTGAATTGAAACCTGGTTTTATCATCACGAAAGAAAACATAGATTCATTACCATGGATAAAAGACTATTTGCCGCAATATTGGATCGATCGTTTAACTTCTGATTGGACGCCGATAAAAGGTATCCGTGTTGTTCCAACTACGCATTATTACATGCAACAAGCGCGATTGGACGCAACCAAGACACTTGAACCAGATCATTTTAAAATTAATGAAAAAGGAGAACTCCGTGACAAAAATGGTGAGCATGGGTTTATAAGCGAAGCCGGCCTGCCATTTATCAATCCTCAAAATGGTGAAGAACTCAACTGGTTGTTTAATGCCCATGGCGTAGGTACGGATGATTTGTATTTTGATACGATCGATATGGCAGCATGCAATAGAGCAAATAACCTCGAACGTATGTATAAAGCGAATATTTTTTGGCGCCGAATGGCAGGACGTGTGAGTGCACCACCATTAGGGAATGTCGAAGGTTTCGAGGGTATAACAGAAGCAGGTGCTTTGTTAATCAAATCCCCACGTGATGTTCGTGGTCTGGCGGGTGTAAGACTTAGGTTCGCTGACGCGGATTTAGATGATGATTTCAAGCTTTACATTCCTTCGCTTCGCCGCACGCGGGCACTAACAGGAACAAATGGTCAAGATCCTATCGCTCCAGGACTTGAACTCACTTGGGACGAATGGCGTTCAAATTGGTTTAAAACGGATCGACGTAAGTTTAAGTACACATTAATTAAGGAAGCCATTATTCTTGCTGGTCCAGAAGTCGGAAATGTTTATGACCCACTCCGAATTTCCGATGATGCCTGTAACTTGTCGGGGATCGTCGACATGGAATTGCGCCCAACTTGGCTTTATGAAATTACTGATCTTACAGAAACTTACCAATATTCTGTTAAACGTGTTCATGTGGATAAAGAGACTTATTATGCTCAATACTTGGAAATGGTTGATAGAAATGGAGATATATGGCGTATTTGGGATGACACACGTGACTGGGAGCCTACTACTGGTAGATTTATGTGGAGATCCGCGATAATTGCTAATGTTAGAGATGAACGTGCAACCATTATTACGGTGGATTCTGCATGGGAAAAAATAGATTCTATGACAAATGCTATCTTCAATATTGATCAATTACGTGATCGTCGATAACTGATTAAATTTTGGGTGTGAGAAAGCCCGGTTTTTTGCCGGGCTTTTTTATTAAATTTCAAATTCTGCCGCTTCTAAAAGGATCCCTTTTTCATTTTTCAATTCAATTTTGATAGTTCCGGATGAGTCTATATCAATCAATCCATAATTCATGTCGTAATGCATCTTTCCTATAAGCAAAGGGTCAGTTTCATCCCAAACAGTAACTAGCCATCTGGGCAACGGTTTATTTAAAGAAGAGCTGGTTAATTCATAGAGA
>CAYYXU010000043.1:0-4780 GCA_964475645.1 uncultured bacterium
TTGATAGCGCTGATGTTGATGTAAGGCTGTGTGGCCCTGGGATTGTTTCAATATACAAATCATCAAACGCAACGCCATTACCATTACCAGAGTTCAAACCTGCGGTGTGCGTGTAAAGCAAAGCAAATTGTGCTTTGTCTCTGCCGGAAACCAGCTCGCCCACACTTGCAGAATAGTCTTTCCATCCTTCAAGGTGATCATAGCCAAAATTAACAGCAACCTCCCAAGGGCCCATGTCCGAACGAACCAGAAGTTGTGCAACGTTGTTGTTGGCAAAATCTCCATATACCTGCGCATACCCAGACATGCGAACAATTGCTGTATAGTTATCCATAAAATCAATAAAAGGGGAAACCAACCATGTAGCAAAATTTTCATCATTTGCTCTTCCGTCGCTTATAAAAGCAAACGTGGAGTGTTCTGGCGCCGATAATGCGCCTGCACCAAAAGCTGTGCTTGCGTCTGCAGAATCTCCAACCGCCCAAACAGCAGCATCGCTACTATAAAACACATCCCAGTTGTCCCATGAAAAGTTAGCGCTTTCAAAGTCTTCTACACCAAACACATCATCAGTAACAACAACAGGTGTTCCAGCTCGCGCCCCAACAAACCCTATCCAAAACGACTCTCCTTCATCATATACTGCGCTTACAGCATATTCATAGTATTGTCCATCTACTACCGCAGGGTCCTCATAGGCATTGTTTGAAACGGAAGCCCCTAGCTCCCACACACCAAAAGGCCAGTCTCTTTTAAATAGATTATATCCAACAAAAGACCGGGTTGGTTGGTTGGTATAGTTATATAACACTGTGCTAGAAGGAAACTCTCTTTCACCTTTAAGGCTCTCAACCAACACACCATCGTCCCCCATAATTGTTGGTCTAGAGGGCAGTTCTTCTCCGCCGAGATCGATTGATCTGATTGTATAGGTGGCGCGCCCGGATTCTTCCGGAGCCTCCCAAGAAAGCGGTATAGATGTTCCATAGTTAGTAGCAGATAATTCTGAAGGGGCTGCTAGGAAAAAAGGATCCCAGGCAACGGAAAGATTGTCAAATGCGCCGCCACTTTCGGTTGTTGCTCCATCAGCAGAAAACAAGATGCATGGGGTGGCGGTTTCTGATCTGCCATCCAACACCCAGCTCATATCTATATCAAGGTGTTCCCAGCCATCTGTCGTTCCACTTAACAAGCCTACATCTGATGTATACCAAGCAATTCCATCATCCAGCCGCAAGCAAAAATAAAAGAAATCATACCCTTCTTCTGTATCAATATTTACATCCAAGCTGAACGTTAAGCGACCTGAAGCCCCTGTTAAATCAAACGTAGAATCGGATACCCAAAAAACCACGTCGTTATTTTCATAGGCCGCAGAATCTGGGAAAATCAACATAGAGGACCCTGCTTCTGGCAAGATTGTGTCTTCGTCGGTTGTTACAAACAAATTAGAAACGGCAAAGACGTTTGTTCCTGATGTCACCTCCGATGATCCTCCGTCTTCTACTCCTTCAAAACCAGAAGAATACAAACCGTTTACATCTAATGCTTGCAACGTAACATCTAAACTTACGGTATCGTTATCAAGTAAATTCACATTGAAAAGCGCATTGTGATATCCTTCTTTTTCAAAACCCACACCGGTTAAACCTTGCGGTGACCCATAGTACCCGTATTCACCGGCTGTGTTTGTATATGTTGCACCACCAGAACCCCAAACGGTAACCATGGTGCTGTCTAATAAATCTCCACTGGCGTTGGAAACCACACCAGAAACATATGTTGCTGGCCCACCATCGCCTGATACATACAACGTGTCTGGGCTGGACGGTCCATCGTGTAATAAAACAATATGACCAGTCTGCACACCTCCCACGCTAGGGCTAAACGTTACAGATAATTCTGTTTCTTCTTCGCCTTGTATTGTGCTGTTCGCTAGAGTAGCAACAAAAACCGAATTGTTGCTAACAACGCTGCTAACCGTCATTGTTGCTGAACCCATGTTTGCTAATTGTAAAGACCCGGTTGCGGGTGTTGTTGGTGGGGTTCCCATTGTTGGCGGGGAACTCAACTCCAGCATGTCTGACTCTAACACAAACACGCTGGTGCTTGCAATTTCATAGGCAGACATTAACATGTCATCTACGCGGTGGTAGTTATATGTGTTATAAGTTTGATCGTCTTGCAAGGCAATAACAATGGAATCCCCAGAGTAGTGTGCAAGGCTCATTGCTGCGCGTTGATTTGAATACCCTGAAAACTGAACGGAATCCATACTTACAAAACCTGTGTTCGATCCAAGTATATTCACTTGAACATACATGAATCCGCTGTCTGCAGAATTAGATGAATTATAATAAAAAATTAACGAATCACCCGCCTGAGGAACAAGTGTGCGCGTTTCAAGCCGCTCGCCGCCGCCAATAGACCGGGCATAATAACCTAAAGGGTTTCCCGTATGTCCGGGGCCATAATAACTATAGTTAAACAGCCAATCATATCCATCTCCGTCTTGATCGATGCTGTTCCATTGCCAAGGTAGGCTTCCGCTAAAAGCCGCGCCTTGAGCGTTGTCGTTGTCATCAAAAGAAACATAGGACCTTCCTGCTTCTCCAGAAAACGCAACTGTATCAGGGCTGGTGTCTGCGTTGTGGTATATTATCGCATGGGTTTTTCTAAACCCAAAAGAGCTTGGAGACCAAAGCATATCTAGGTCTACATTGCCGCCTGGGGCAATAGTGTTGTTGGTGATTTCCGCAGAAAGCGCTACAGTAAAATCAGAATTTGCTACCGATATGCTATTTACAACAAGGTCTGCAGACCCTGAGTTTGTTCCCACGTTAAACCTGGTGTTTTCTGTTGTTTCACCCAGCAATTGTGGCATATAGTTTATGGAAGAGTATATTAATGACAGTTCTGGTGTTGGTGGAACTTCTTCAAAGGTCAGCCGGTCAATATATATGTCTCCTAGCGCGCTTTGCCTGTTTCCTTTTCCAACCATTTTAAATATATATGTGGATCCTAATGGAACATTAATTGACACGCTTACCCAGCCAAGGTTTCCTGTGCTATAATTTTCTGTTGTATCGCTAAACGTTTTGGTCCAAGACGTTCCAGCGTCTGTTGAATAGGAAACATAAAACTCTTCTGTTCCGCGTTTTTTCATGTAAAAACGGAGGGCCCCTTCCACAGCTGCAATATTGGTGGTTGTGTACTCAATTGCTGGTAAAATAAACGCGCTTGTGTCTCCATCTACAGATGATTCGTAGCTATCAAACTCTGCAGAATATTCTCCATCATACGCAACGCCTGTTCCTGTTGATTTTTCCCAACCGTTCGATTCTCCATCAGCTGAGACGCTCATGTTCCCTTCTTGTGACATTCCGATTGGTTGTGGAACGCCAAGCCCCAACTCCGCAGCCCAGGATTCAAAATCCTGCCAGTATATAGCATCTTTACCTGCGCCCATTACCATTACCGAGTCTGGTGAGGTAGCGCCGTTATGAGTAAACACCACATAAGACGTGTCTCCGCCAACAGCGCTCGGGGTGTAGGTTATATTAATTGTTTCTGAGTCTACCCCACCACCAGTTAGTGTTAAAGAAGACGGGGAAATGGAAAAATCGGAATTGCTGCTAGCAATGCTAGAAACAACAAGGTCCGATGCTCCAAGGTTTTCAATTACAACAGACTCCGGCATTCCTCCTAACCCGGTGTTGCCGTAGTCAATAGCGCTTTTGCTGAGCGCAGCCACTGGGCTGTTATCTATCCACACTTGTGGTCCGTTAAAATCATCTACAAACAGATACCAACCATTAACGGTGGTGTGTTGAACTGCAATGTATATATCTTGTCCAACATACGACTCCAACGCATATGTGTATCTGGTCCAAGTGCTTGGGGTGGTTGCTACACTTGCAAGCGTATCTGTAAAGCTTGCCGCCGCCTCTGCGTTGGTAGAAGAAATGCGAACATTAAAACTTTCATATGATCCGGCGTTGCTTGATTTTGCCCAAAAAGAGATTGAGTCTCCACTTGCAACATCAAGCTTTGGTGTGATCAACCAATCATCGCTACCACTTGCACTGTAATATACTCGTGCGTGGTAATTGCCCGAATGAGAATAAAAAGAAGATTCCCACACATACCAGTTATAACCCCCGTCTGGGTTTAACAACGACCAGCTTTCAGGGATACTGCCGCTCTCAAAGCCTTCGCTTAATAAATTTGGAAGCATCATGGTGTGGCTACCAAGGTAGGACCATGTTTCTAAATCATATACTATCCACTCGGAGTTATCCGCTGTAGTTCCAGCAGAGGCAGACCAATTTGTGTTTCCAGCGCTTACAGAACTTTTTCTTACCAACGTGTGGTCTTTTGTTGCGTCTGGTTCGCCAGCAACATCCCAACCCGAACCCGGGTCTCCCCCGGTTTGTGTTCCAATTATATCTATTAGCGCGGTATCGTTATTTGCAACTTTGAACAGCCCTCGCACATCATCACCGTTAAAATTAGATATAATGCTTTCGGATGTATCTGCTTCTGCAAGTATAGAAGCACTGGCAGAAGAATGTGCAACTACATAGACATCTCCATCTAACAATGTTCCGCTTAATCCAAGTTCGGTGCTTTCCCAGCTTTGACCATTTGTAATATACCTTATAAGGTAGCTGCTTAGGTCTACGCTTTCACCGGTTCCATTATAAATCTCTAGATATTTATTGTTTCCGCTTCCTTCAGAATATTCAGAAAAGAATAAATCAGATGCGTTTCGGGAAAC
>CAYYXU010000043.1:4880-9611 GCA_964475645.1 uncultured bacterium
TCAATTGACACAACAAAGAAAAGGGCCCACAACCCTATAATGCTTATATTAAACTTTATGCTCTTCATCTATACTCCAGAGTTTGTTAATTATTGTACCGATAAAAATTTTCGGTTTAGTTAATAAATCTTTTTCCCAATATATACTGTGTAATATAAAAGAACAAGTTATCACTGCTATGTGTGTTCCATATCACTTAATCATCAACCCAATATTAAATAATCATTATTATAAAATTGCAAAAGAAAAATCATCTTTTACTTTTCCCACAATCCTATTGAAACGTTTGTCAGATTTTAAAGAGTTTCTAACTTTTTTGCAGGCGTGTAATGCTGTGGTGTGGTCTCTTCCGCCAAAATGCATACCAATGGTAGATAGCGAAAGGCCAAGAAGCTCTCTACAAAGATAGACGGATATTTGTCTGGCCTCTGCGATTTCTTTTCTTCTGCTTGGACCAACAATGTCATCTGTTCGAACGTTTGTTAAATCTGCAACTCGATTAATAATGTCTTCTGCTGATATGTCCGCAGAGATTCCATCCCCCAGCCTTTCTTTTAATACTTTTTTTACCAGTGGAAAATCAATATCTGCTTGTGATAAGGAGGCGTGAGCAAGAAGACGAATAATTGTGCTTTCTAGTTCACGGACGCTGTTTTTTAAATGCATTGCAATAAACTCGATCATATCGTATGGTAAATCCAGACCGTTTGTTTCTGCTTTCTCCATTAAAATAGCTACACGGGTTTCATAGTTTGGTGGCTGCACATCAACAGATAGTCCCGATTGAAACCGGCTTAACAGTCTGTCTTGCAAGCCGGACATTTCACCTGGGTATCTATCTGCGGTCATTACTATTTGTTTACCCAGTTGATACAGCTCATTAAAGGTGTGAAAAAACTGTTCTTGCGTCTGTTCCTTTTTTTGAAAAAACTGAATATCGTCAATTAACAACACATCGGCTTTTCGATATGATTGAGAAAACTGCGCTGTATTGTTTTTTTGAATAGAAGAAATGAAATCAAGTGTAAACTTTTCGCTTGAGGCGATCACTATCTTGGTTTTGGGAGATGTTTCAATTAATTCATTTCCAATTGCATGCAACAAGTGGGTTTTACCAAGACCTACGCCTCCATATATTACGAGCGGGTTAAAAGACTGGCTCCCCGGTGAGTCGGAGACCTTTTGTGCCGCTGCTTTTGCAAACTGGTTGTTTGGTCCCTCAATAAATCGTTCAAATCTATACGAAGCATTTAGGTGTCGCGGTCTAATTTGGCGCGGTGTGTTTGTGGTGCCGTTAAGCGCACCATTGCTTTCTTCATTTTTAACTTTAAACTCTTCTCCAGAAACAACAAACTTTACGTTTTTTGTTTTAACACCCATATCATTAATGGTGTTCAAAATGTGTTTCGAATAGTGTGTGTCTACCCACTCAGAGAAAAACTGGCTCGGAACCTGAAGAACGGTTCCAGGCACACCAATCTCTAGCGCCTCAATAGGCTCAAGCCACGTATCAAACGTGTGTGCGGGAAGACGTTTTTTTAATTCGTCTTTTGTTTTTTTCCAAAAGTCTAAATGATTCATAAAAGTTATCCACAGGTTATCCACATCCACCTGTGCTATTAATTTATGCACGTAAATAAATTGCAATCAAGAACTGAATTGTGATTTTTTATATTAATGCAAAAATAATTGATTTTATATATGAGTTTTAAATATAATTTGTGTTCGTTATTTTCCGCCGCTTAATTTATTAGAATAAAAAGATGAAAAGAACATATCAACCAAGCAATCGAAAAAGAAAAAACAAGCACGGTTTTCGAGCAAGAAAAAAGTCTGTGGGTGGCAGAGCTGTCCTTAAATCAAGACGTCGCCGTGGAAGAAAAGTTTTATCTGCTTAATTATTAGATTACCGTTAGCGCTGTCGATATAACATATGGATAGAAATTCCGTTTTAGCGTTTCTATTAATTGCGATAATTATTCTGTTTATGCCAGAATATTATAAATTGGTGTATCCAGATTTACAACAAAAAGACTCTACCGGTGTTGCGGTAGACAGTTCGTTGTTTACAAAAAAAGAGCCCGCAACCCCTGTTATTTTAGGGGGTTTGGAAAACAACACAGAAGAAGAAATTCTCTCGTTTAATGTTGAAACCAACCTATATAAAGCCACCGTTAGCAATAAAAACGGGGGTTCGTTTACTTATTTTGAGCTCAACAACTATGCCTTAAACGATTCGGAGCTTGTTAATTTAATTAACAAAAAAAACTTGGATAACCTTGGTGTGTCTTTTCGATCAATAGATGGCGATATGGTTAATCTTTCTTCTGGGTGGAAAACAGATAGCCGGTTTGACGTTGGTGTGTTTACATCCTCAAGAACAATCAATTACTACAAAGAAATTGATGGTAAAACAATAAGAAAAAGCCTAATGTTTCACCCTAACCGCTATGTGGTTGATGTTACAATAGACTTATCGGCGGTTAGCAACATCGTCTCGCAAAACACGGCGTCGGCTTACTGGCCAGGCGGGCTTCCTCTGACTGAACCAAATCAAAAAGACGAACTTACATATTATAGCGCAGTTGTTTACCAGGGAGATGAAAAATATTCACCTAAAATAAAACCCCCGGGCCAAGAAAACGCAGAGCGAATGCTGTATCCCACGGATTGGGTGGGTGTGCGGACAAAGTATTTTTTTACTGCCCTTGTGCCTAATGAAAAAGCCTTAGGGGCAGAGGTTTTGGCTGTTGAAGATGGCTCTTCAAAAAGATTTGGTGTTGGTCTTTTGTTTAATACCCTATCCCCTTTTAAAACAAGCCTCTATCTGGGGCCTCTTGAATACGGTCGAATTAAAAACCTGGGACACAACCTTGACCAAATAATGAATTTTGGTTGGGCATTTATTCGACCAATATCTAAAGGTGTTCATTGGGTGTTGCTGTTTCTACACAATTATATACCAAACTATGGCTTTGTATTGTTACTCTTTTCTATTCTCATAAAGATATTGGTGTATCCATTAACAAGCAAAAGCCTCAACTCAACAAGAAAAATGCAGGCGATACAACCTTTGTTAAACGACTTGAAAGAAAAACACAAAAACGATCAAAGAAAATTTGCACAGGCTCAGATGAGCTTGTTTAAAGAGCATGGAGTTAACCCTTTGAGCGGTTGTGTCCCTGTGTTGCTTCAAATGCCGCTGTTGTTTGCTCTGTTTACTGTGTTTCGTTCTTCAATTGAACTTCGCGGTGCCCCATTTATTTGGTGGATACAAGACCTATCAAGACCAGATATTGTTTTTGATTTGGGGATAAACCTTCCTCTTTATGGGAGTGGGGTTGCTGTTTTACCGCTGTTGATGGGGGTTACAATGTTTCTACAAATGAAATCTGCACCAACAGGACAGGGGCCGGCACAACAAAAATTTATGATGTATTTTATGAACGGTTTCTTTGTTTTGATATTTAATCAATTTCCATCGGGCTTGGTGTTATACTATACACTGTTTAACGTGTTGACAATAGCGCAACAAAAATATCTCGCCACTAAAACGGAAAGCCCAAAGGTACCTAAAAAATAAATGTCTGTAGGCGATACAATTGTCGCCCAATCAACACCGTATGGGTATGGCGGAATTGGTGTGGTGCGTCTATCCGGCGCAAAAAGCATAAAAATACTTCAAGCTGTATCTAAAACAGATGGTGAGCCAACAAACCGCACAGCTTTAAAGAGAACTATACTGTCCGGTAATAAGGTGCTTGACGAAGTAGTGGTTATATGCTATAAGAACCCAAAATCATTTACCGGAGAAGACGTAGTAGAAATATCGTGTCATGGAAGCCCGTTTATTGTGGAAAGCATAATTCAAGAATGCATAAATCATGGCGCCAGGCCGGCCGGCCCGGGCGAATTTACAAGAAGAGCGTATGAAAATGGGAAAATCGATCTTATACAGGCTGAATCTATAGCAAACACGATAGCAGCAAGCTCTAATGCGGGCTTGTATAACGCGATGAGTGGGCTTAGTGGTAAAATGTCATCTGACATCAAACGCACAAGCAAGACAACCACAAAGCTTCTAAGCTACTGTGAACACCTGCTTGATGTTTCGGATGTTGACATACAAAAAGACAACATAACACACATTAGAAAAAAGCTAATAAACATTAACAAAGATTTAAGAAAAATAAGTGAAAACTATGATACATGTCGCGTTCTAACATATGGTGCAAATATTGTATTAGCTGGAAACACAAACAGCGGGAAATCAACGCTATTTAACTCTCTAGTTGGCGATGAAAGATCCATTGTAAACAAAGCTGCTGGAACAACAAGAGACTATGTGGATGCAAAAATATCAATATCAGGGGTCCCTATAAAAATTATTGACACAGCCGGCTTACGTAAGTCAAAAAATGAAATAGAATCATCTGGCGTTAATAGATCTGTAGAGCTTGTAAAAAAGGCCGATCTCGTGCTAGTTGTAATAGATGTTATAAACGAAAAACCATTACAAGTTGTTGATAATATTGAACATATGAATAATAACATATTGGTTGTTTTTAATAAAATTGACTTAAAAAATAATAAAAATTATACAAGGAAAACAGGTTCTGGGGTCTATGTTTCGGCGTTAAGGGCGGTTGGGATTTCAAATCTGAAAAAAAACATCTTGAAGAAATTGAATGTGGAAAAAATCCCAAACAAACTATCTGGGATTTCTACGCC
>CAYYXU010000043.1:9711-13384 GCA_964475645.1 uncultured bacterium
ACAAACGAAAACGTACACAACATTATAAGAGAAAACCTTGATAGGTCGCCTATGTATTCTGGCGACATAAGAGGTGTTGGGCCAAGATACTGCCCATCTGTTGAAGACAAAATACACCGATTTAAAAACAGGGGCTCTCACCGACTTATATGTGAACCAGAGTGGTTAGGTTCAGATCAAATTTATCTTAACGGCTTTTCAACAAGCCTTCCAGAAAACATACAACGCAAGGCCCTACAACAAATAAAAGGTTTTGAGCGCGTTTCTCTTATAAAGCCAGGATATGCAATCGAATACGACTACTTCTATCCAAACCAACTAAAAACAACGCTGGAAACAAAAACCTACAAGAGGTTGTTTTTAGCGGGTCAAATAAACGGGACATCGGGGTATGAAGAAGCAGCTGTCCAAGGGTTGGTTGCCGGCGCAAACGCAGGCTTACTATGCTTAAGAAAGAAACCGCTAAAACTAAGTCGGGCTGAGGCTTATGGTGGTGTTTTGGTTGATGATTTAATAACCAAAAGCACCTCTGAACCATATAGGATGTTTACATCAAGAGCTGAAAACAGGCTTGTTTTAAGGTTTACAAACGCAAACAAAAGGCTTTCTTTAAAAGCCTATAATTCTAAATTAATAAGCAAAAAGAAACACGAAGAGCTAAACAGGCAAGCAGCGGAGGTGGTGAGGTTGGTTGAGTTGTGTAACACCACAATAAACAAAGAGGACGCAAACGCGGTTCTAAAAGACTTAAACGAACCCAATATAAAACAGAGCACAAAGCTTAAAGAGATAATAAAAAGACCCAACATCAGCCTGAGCATGTTTATACCAAAAAAAATAAAAAAACCTAAAGTAAAACCGCCTTACGTGGACGAAACCGTACTTGAGGCTGATACAGAAATAAAATACAGGGGATATGTAAAAAGAATTAATAAGCAAACAGATTCAATTATAAAAAATGAAAAGATGACGATAAAACCCAGTATAGAATATTCTAAAATAACAGGACTCTCCTCAGAGGCACAGGAAAAGCTTCAAAACATTAAACCAGAAAATATGGGCCAAGCTATGCGAATATCAGGAGTGTCTGTATCAGACCTAGCTATCTTATCTATATATATAAATAAGAGCATTCGCGTTTCACGTGAAACACAATGACCGTTGCGGTTAACAAAAAAGACATAGGGGTCGCAACAAAAGAACTGCTAACTCAAACAACAACCAGCGTCAGTAGCAACAGCTTAAAGTTAACTGTATATATAATATCTGAAGCAAGCAACGCTTCTAGCTTGTTCGTAATAGGTGACAACTCCTATCAGCTCTATAAAGAGGTTGAACTGTTAACAAACAAAAGATGTGTATATGAAGACTTGTTTTATGATAACAAAATATACCCTGTGGAGCTTAACAAAAACTCAGAAAAAGAGAGCTGGCGAACAGAACAACCGCTGGAGGCCAGGAAGGATGAATTGGTGTTTTGCGATGAAATACCAAGCAAAATGAACACACATGTAAACAATAGCGCAGGGGTAGAAAAAGAAATAAGAATAGGAGATAAGTTAAATAAAACAAAGTTAATTTCAGATATAATAGGATTAGGATATGTGCAGGTGGATACAACGCGCTTTCCGGGTGATATAAGTAGCCGGGGTGGTGTTGTCGATGTGTTTTCAATAAGCGATAACAACCCAACCAGAATTGATTTTTTTGGTGAGAGGGTGGACTCAATAAGGCTCTTTAATCCAACATCACAACTATCCATAAAAAGACTTGAATCATCTAAAATTGGTTTGAGAAAGAAAAACATAAACTCCGTAAAATCAATACCTTATGAATTGTTTCTTGTTAAGAATAGTTACAGAACAATATATGTAAAAACCAATAATGATGGATATATACTATCAAATAGCGCGAGCAAAGTAATTGAAAATAAATATAAAATTAACACAAAGAAAATATCTGATTTTGATCCAGAGGAAGGTAAAGAACCAATAGAAATAATAGATGTAAGCGGACTAGAGGCGTTAAAAAATATCAGCGTTGAAGATGTATTAAATAAAGATATAAAAAACATGTATGAGTATGAACAAATATCAAGACATTTAATGATAAAATATCCTAAAATACAAAAAAACAGTATTTTTGAGCAAAAAAACGACAAAACAGATAATGTACACAATTATCGGTGGGGTGACTATATAACACATGAAGATTTTGGAGTGGGAGTTTATAGGGGAATAACAACAAAAAACAGCAACGATTATATAAAAATAGAATATAAGAATAACTCAATTGTGTTGGTTTCAGTACATAAAATATATAAGGTTTGTCCATATGTTGGAGTGCCCAGGCCGAAGCTAAACACAACAAGGAACAAAACATGGTTAAATAAAATAGAAAAAACAAAAGCGCGAGTAAAAAAAATAATTGAGGAAATGGTTATCGTTAACAGAAATAGAGATTTAACCAGAATAAATAAAACAAAAAGAGACGACCTAATTGAGGGTGAACTTGAAAAAAGTTTTCCATATATAGAAACAACTGACCAGAAAAATGCAATAAACGATGTGTACAAAGACATGGCGTTGCCCGGGCTAATGGATAGATTAATTATTGGAGATGTTGGTTTTGGAAAGACTGAAGTGGCGATCAGAGCAGCTGTACGGAGTGTTGTTTCTGGCGGTTTTGTAATGGTGGTTGTGCCTACTACTATATTAGCAGATCAACACTACATTTCATTTAGGGGTAGGTTAGAAAATCTTGGCATAAATGTAAAAATGATATCTCGGTTTGTTAGTACTAAAAATAAAAATGAAATATGTAAGTCTATCGTCAATAATAATGTTGATATATTGGTTGGAACCCATGCTGTTTTAAGTGAAGATATTCCGAAAAATAGATTGTCGCTAATTGTTATAGATGAAGAGCACAAGTTTGGGGTTAGTCATAAAAACAAACTATTAAAATTGCGGAGAGCTATAGATATATTAACCCTATCTGCCACCCCTATTCCACGCACTCTTCAACAATCTCTTTTGGGCGTAAGAGACGTTTCTCTAATACAAACACCCCCGATAAATCGCCTACCGATAAAAACGCGTGTTTTATATAAGCGCTGGGAACATATTTATACACTTATTAAAAAAGAGTTTTTACGTGATGGCCAGGTTTATTTTTTACATAACCGCGTTGAAACTCTTTCTGTGTTGTTTGAGAGGCTTCGATTAATGTTTCCCAAAACTAAAATAGCCATGGCGCACGGTAAAATGCCTTCAAAGCAGCTTGAGAAGGTTGTTTTATCTTTTTTTAGCGGCGATGTTAAAATGTTGGTGTGTACTAGTATTGTTGAGTCTGGTTTAGATGTTTCTAATGCTAATACAATTATTATTAACAATGCACACCTGTTTGGTTTGTCTCAGTTGTATCAAATTCGTGGTCGTGTCGGTCGGGCAAATCGACAAGCCTATTGTTATTTAACAATACCTGATATAAACACCCTTACTGGCGAGGCTATTCAGAGGTTGCGCGCTATTGAAAGCAGCGTTGAGCTGGGTTCGGGTTATAATATTGCTTTAAAAGATTTAGAAATTAGAGGTTATGGCAATTTGTTTGGATACGAACAAAGTGGATCAATTGACAAGGTTGGTTATCATTTATATTGTAAAATGTTTGA
>CAYYXU010000044.1:0-13231 GCA_964475645.1 uncultured bacterium
TTAGGCATTAGAGGACGCGGTTGATTTCCTCAACGGATGTTAAGCCTTGAGTAACATAGGTTCGCGCAGCGTCTACCAACATACGCATTTTGTTATTCTTGGCGATACGGGACACTTCTTCTGCAGACGCTTCGTTTTTCACCGCTTCGTTGATCTCTTCATTTGGAACCAACAATTCATATAAGCCAGCCCGGCCCCTGTAACCGTCCTTTCCGCATGACTTGCAGCCCTTTGAATTTGCGTGATAAATGAAACCGTCTAGTTGTTTCAACCCTATAGATTTCAGATCTTTTTCAGTAGGTCTGTATTTCACTTTACAACGGTCACATAGTTTGCGGATTAGTCGCTGAGCCAAAATGGCACGTATGGTGGTAGTCAGCAGAAATGGGTCACAGCCCATATCCGCTAATCGGGTATAGGAAGCTGCCGCACTGTTAGTATGCAAGGTACTAAATACCAAGTGACCAGTAAGTGCCGCTCGGATAGCCAGGTCAGCTGTTTCCCTATCACGCATTTCCCCGACCATAATCACATCGGGGTCCTGCCTGAGCATTGATCGTAAGGCCGCAGCGAAAGTCATGCCCGCACGTTCATTAACATGGCCTTGAATAATGCCTTCCAGCTGCCGTTCTACAGGATCTTCAATAGTAATAATATGTTCTTCCACTGTATTAATCCGCGTTAATGTGGCATAGAGAGTGGTGGATTTACCGCTTCCCGTTGGACCCGTAACTAGGACAATACCATTGCCGCTGCTATATGCCTTTTTCCAGAGCGTGATAGTTCTAGGATCAAAACCCATTTTATCAAGACTGACAAGCCCCTTGGATTGGTCCAGAACGCGCATAACTACTTTTTCTCCATGGGGTGTAGGATAAGTGGAAACACGAACATCCACTGGTTTGCCTGGTTCTACTTCTGTCTTAAATCGTCCGTCTTGGGGTTTCCGGGACTCGGCAATATCAATACCGGCCATAACCTTGAAGCGGGATACCAAACCCGGTGTACGAGAAGGCGGCATTGTCGAAAATTCAGATAGTACACCATCTACCCGAAGCCGTACCCTTAAAGTTCTTTCGCCAGGCTCAATATGTATATCACTGGCCCCACCCCGGACAGCTTCCAGTAGTATGTTGTCTGCAACTTGGATATTTTCCTCATCCGAAATGGCTTCCTCAACCATGGCATCATCGCCGTAGCCCCCTTCATCAGTATAGCCGGATGACGAAACATAATTCCTATCAATGGCCAGCTCAATATTCTTTTCCTTGGCCAATACCATCTGGATGCGCTTATTACTCATTTTACGAATTTCATCCACAGCAGTAATATTCAATGGTTCGGCAGTAGCTACTGTCAACGTATCCTCAATAACGAATAACGGTATCACTTTTAACCGCCGGGCTCGATCCTTGGGTATGAATTCCAAGGCATCAGAATCAATATTGAAGTTGGACATCCTGATCACAGGCATGTATAGTTGGATACCCAGCACTTCCATCACCTGCCGCTCGGTTAAAAACCCCAGCTCAATACAGGCAGCGCCGAAATGACAGCGGTTCTCGTTTTTGAAATTGACCGCTTCGTCAACCTGCTCATTAGTAAGCAAATTCTCTGCAACCATTATTTGTCCTAAACTCCGATTCATATTATTACCTCAAAAATTTCTCATACTGTATTTACGCAATCGCTGATTCTTCCCCTGCCGGTGGAGCCAATAAAGTAATGATTTCCTGGGTTAACTGATCTGCCACAATAGGCTTGCGCAGGAATAGATCACAGAGTGCCCTTTCAGATTTGACAACGAAATCCTGACTATCATTTGAAGAAACGAATACAATAGGGATATGCTGGTAGCGGTCATCACCCTTTAATAATCGACAGACTTGGAAACCATCCAAGTTCGGCAGTTCCGTATCCAAGATCACAATGCCAGGAGTCAAATCCTTGGCCATACGGTAGCCTTCTATTCCATCGCCCGATGAAACCACCTCAATCCCAATATTGTTGAAGTAGCCGCTCACGGTCTGGATAAAGGTAGCATCCTGGTCAATGATCAATATGCGGTTGCTGTTCATAATAGTATAATAAAATTACGATGATATGATGGTAGGGGTAATAAATATCAGTAACTCATTTTGGGATTTCTTTTTCGAGTTTGTCCTAAAAAATTTGCGTATAAAAGGCAAATCGCCTAAAATTGGAAATTTCCCAACAGTTAAGTCATCCTGGTCAAATATCAAGCCGCCGATCAATAGTGTTTCACCGTTTCTTACCATTACATTGGTCGTGGTTGTTCGGTTGGATACAATGGGGCGTTGTTCCGCTCCAACGTAACCGGTAATAGCCTGTACGGCGGCATCAATGTTCATAGATATTAATTCATTTTCATTGATCCTGGGCAATACACTTAAGGAAACATTCACATTCTGGTCCTGATAGGTATATGGTGTGGCGCCGAACATGCTTCCTTCTGCCTGAGGTACCAAAACTGGAATGGTGGTGCCCACCGTGATGGTTGCAGGAGAATTATTAAAGGTCGTAACCTGGGGTTCCTGCAATAATGTCGTGCCGGCATCCTCGGACAATACCTGTAGCATTGCCGCAAAGGTCATGGGTGTTAGTGTTGCCAGATTTACGCTAGCCCCACTTTTGCTGACTATTTCTCCAAGCCCAAAGGAAAGACTTGTGTCAGCGCGTAGAGACCAATTGATCCCCATTGCTTCATCCTGTTTAAGTGTTGTCTCAATAAATTTTATCGATATATTGATCTGGGCGTTTTCCTGATCTAGGGTTCGAATAATGCGTTCAATCAGTTCAAAATTAGTTGGCACATCCGTTACCATTATCAGATCCATGCCAGCGGCTTCACCGCCAATGACGCTAGCAGAAGACAGGGGAACAGCCTTACCTTGACTAGTGAATATTTCGGTAAGGGCAGTGATAATCATTGTGGCATCAAGAAAATATAGCTGGAAAATGCGCGTTTCCAATTCAGCGCTGTGTTTGATGCCCCCCTCTGCTTTTTTTACCAGCAGGACATTGTCATCTATAAACCAGGTATAACCATTCGCTTTAAGAATTAAATCTAGCGCTTTTTCCAAGGGAACTTTTTTTAATCTTAGCGTTATTTTTCCTGTTACCTCTTCCCCTAAAACCAGGTTTAGTCCGTGTTGCTCGGACAACAATCGTATTACATCTACCAGATCGGCGTCTTTGAAATTGATGCTAAAAGATCCTGACTCAATCCGCTTATAAGGAACAATAGGGCCCCGATCAGCTTTTATGTCTTCCTTTTTAGGCCAGGATATAACCATAATGTTTCTCGGCGCTTCGGGCAGATTTGTCTTCAATTCAATTCGGTAATCAGGTACTTTATTAAAATCCAGCCTGACTTCTAGCGTATTGGTGAGGCCCAGCTTATTTTTATCTTCTATTGCATGTCTACCAACAGGCTTTCTTATACTATATTGATAAAGGGGATTTACGCCGGTTTTAACCTGAAAATCGCCTCGTGTCCAATTTACATTCGCAAAGCCTATTTTTAGCGTTGGTGGGACAAACTTTTCAGTGGTAACATAAGCAACATCCGGGTGATTGAACTCTAAAATAACTGAATAAACGTCTGCTTCATCAACAATATATATATCAACCAGTTCAGTGGGCGCTCCAGTAATAAAGCACACCAAGCTCAATATTAAAAACAAGTGTAGTATGTGGCATTTTTGTTTCATTTTATTAACTCCAAGGTAATTTTGTCTTTATTTTTTATCATGTGTACATGATCATCTTGAATTTTAGTCACCCTAAAACCCAACATGGTATGACCTTCTTTTATGATTTCTTCATTAATTATAGCCATATAACCAGTGGGACCTTTTGAAATACCCGTTACCCTAAACCAGGACTCAAAAAGTTTGGTTCTATTATGAAAAAAATCGTTTGACCATTTGTCGGGTCCAAACGCCAGAGAATCGATGCCTGCTTCATCCAACAATGCCCGTATGGCACTGTCATCAATTCCCTTGGGTGAAGACGGTTTCGATAAAGAAGGCAATGCTACTGCCCCTTTGGGAAATAATTGCATTATCGTATCGCTAAAGAAAACACCGAGAGCAACAACCATTGCTATGAGCATTATTGCCTGGCGATTCATTATGATTCTCTACCCATACGATACGTATAATACACCACATCTGCGATAACCTTCTTGGCTGCATTCGGATCCAGGGAAAACTTATAGCTGTGTAGGTTTACTGATTTTATTTGTGTTTCAACCGCATCGAAAAATGGTCCAATATCAAGAAATTCACCATTGAGTCTCAGATCAATGCGGTACCGTTCCAGTGGTACCTGTTTTACTTTTGTATACTTGTTAAGCGGAGGAAACGTATCATTGGATCTAAGGTTTAAGTGTAGTACACCAATATCATGTTTTTTCGCCAAATCACGTATTATAACAGCAGCCAGTTCATAATCCTGGGATGAATGGATCACATTATTGTCTAATCCTGATATTACATCCTCTCGCCTTGTTTGGGTGTTAAGTATATTTTGCCTTACTTGATCCTGGACCCGCAATTCCTTATCCAGGCCATTGATAACGACTTCAGCATCATTGATTTCTGATAAAATACCGTAGTTATACCAGCCAAAACCAAGGATAAAAATTACAGAAATACCCACAATGGCAAAGAAACGAATTCTGGGACTCATCGCGCTCATAGAACCATTATAATGTTAAAATTTGTTTTATTATCAGTGGCACCTTCCGGTTGCAATAGAAATACTGCCTGAATATTGTCATTGGCCGCCAAGTTCGATTTCAACTTTGCTAGTACACTGCTGGCCTGCAAGGCATTCACTTCCAGAAAGCCATCCAACCGCAAGCTAAATATGACTTTATCAATACTAATATTCTCTGTTTCCGGATCTTCATCAGAAACAAATCCTCCCTCATAGAGCAAATCCAGTATATTATCCGCAGTGGCATTGCTGAGCAGGGACAGGTTAGTTATCTCCACTTCTTCAGGTACAGCGCGGCTCAGGTATTTCAGGACACCCAACACATTGTTCGCCATGATCCGGTCAGCGCTTCGCAGCTGCTGGAACCCGTTTAAAACACGTAAGTCAAAGAGGTAATCATTGTATATCTCGCGCTGGATATTGAGCCGGGCAAGCTGATCTTTTTTCTGTGGCAAAGCCGCCTGCAATGGACCCAGACTGCTTGTATTGCTGTAGGTAAACAGCGATAACACAACTAACAATACTAACATGGCGCTCTGCAGAAAACGCCCTGGAGCGTAGAACTTGTAATCAGCCCGATGATTATCAGGTAATATATTCAGCTTGGCCTGGGTATCCAGAAGCAAACCAAGATTGGCCATGTAATTTGAACGCATTGGATCCTTTCCCACGCCCTTTTCCCGCACAAAGAACTCTTGTACACTGGTAAGGTCCTTATTCATTGTTCCTACGGCGTGTTTATTATCCTTAAGTTTTTCCCTTTCCTTTTCCAGCTTATCCTTAGAAGTATTCAGCTGTTTATCAAACTTTTCTATCTTTTTCGGTCCGGCTATAAGCGTTTTGTTCATTTCCTTTACCATAATATCGGCTTGTTTAATGGCTGCCTCTTTAGCAACAATCTCTTCCTTAATAGATAACTGGATTTCATCCAGCCGTTGTTTTTCCTTCACGTATTCTTCTTCTTTTTCGGCCATCATTAGCTGAATAGCAGAAAATATCTGTTGGAGGGCTTCTACTTTATCTTCTTCAAGGCGCAATCTTTCGGATATTTCCAGCTCTCTGTTCTTTAAATCCAACATTGCTTGTTCGTTTCGTTCCAGGACCTTGTTGATCAATTCCCGCTCTTCTCTGATGGCCGTTTCACTATCATCGATTTTAATATTAAGTTTTTCCAGGTCAATTTCCTGACTATCATATTGCTTCTCAAAAGACTTTAGTTCTTTCTCGTTTTCCGCTATATCGCCGCGTTGCAACTTGACATATTCTTTTAACCCTTTGATTTTTTCCTTAAAACCAGCAATGTTCTCGTTTATATCGTTGAGTTTTTCCTTGTACTCCAACAGATCATTCTCAAACTCAATAGCCATATCCTTCATACGTCGTTTGTTATCATAAATCATTTGTTCGTGGAGGTTGATCTTATGCTGTTTATCGCGCTCGCCGTTACGGGCTTGTTCCAGGTTTTCTGTGAGCATACTATGCTCGGACAGTACCGGCGTTAGTCGTTTATTAATATCTTCCACCTTTGCCTTGGCAACCTCCAGTTTTTTATCCAGATCGCTATTAATTTCCTTCAGGGTTTCTTTCTCTGTGCGGAGCGTGTCGCGAGTCATTTTAAATAATTCATCATTATCATGGAGTGCTTTCTTTTCAATCCTTCTCTGGGTTTCCAATAATTCCATTTCCCTGGACATTTGGTCGCTTTCTTGATCCATAATAATCATTTTTTGCCGAAGGTTTTTTATCCGTATCTGTCCATTGGTCAATTGTTTTTCCAATTGTTGTTGCTCTTTATGGTGGGCTTTCTCGCAGGCGCTGAGGTCATCTTCGATCGCGTGCAGTGATTCTAGAGTCAGGTCCAACTGGTCCTGTTCATCTTTGATTTTTACTTCTAATGTTTCTAGGACCTTTTCAATCGTTTGTTTTTCAACCGTTAACTTCACAAGCCGCTTATTATTATCCTTGATGGAATTCACTAGTTTTTCCAGAGTGGCGGTATAATCCTGCTTATCTGTCTTAAATTGGGCAATAGACTTTTCTAGAGAATATTTTTGCTTATTAAACGCTTTTTCCTGTTCCAGCATTCCGGCTAGACGTTTCAAGTTATCCTGGTCTGTGCTGAGCATTACGCTCATTTTATCCTTTTCATTCACCAGTTCACTGTGGCCTATCTGTAGATTTTTTTGCATCTTATTGAAGTGCGCATAATTATAGGATCGGGTCAATTCCCGTTTATCTACCTGTTGTTCCACCAGTTCCAGCTCATGGTTTAACCCTGTGGTATCCTTTGGTTTCATGATCAGACTGTTTTCAATCTTGTTGTTCCTCACTCCAATAATCGTGAACAATTTCTGGGCAACTTTATTCAGTTTCTTATATCCTTGCTTTTTATTAGTATACTTTTTTCTGTGCCGACGCAGAGATATTAATATTTCATCCAATACTTCCTTCTCGGCACGGATCTGATCTTCCAGAGACATGCGCTGATCATCCGCATTTTGCTGTTCTTCTGTACGAATGGCCATGTTTGTAACTAAGTCCGTGATATCTTGGTCCAGATCAGAAATTGTTTGTTCCTGTTTTTCAAGCTTCACTGTTAATTCAGTGAGTACATCATTATAAAAAGACTGTTTAGCTGCAAACTGGGTATCTTTTTCATTTAGGATGTTTTTTTCGGTCTTGTTTTTCACAAGTAGTTTCTTTAGCCAATTGTTTAACCTGGATATATCTGCTTTACCGCCAGGTATTTTTTTATGCACATCTTTTATCCGCGCTTCCAGGACTATAAGATCTTTATCCGCTGTTTCTTGCTGATCCTGGAATCCATTCAGCTCTTTATCTTCCCGTTCTAACTTTGTTGTAAAGGATTTGGCCCGTTCTTTAAAGGCACGTTTTTCTTCGCTGGCTTTTATATCCAGTTTCTGATGTTCGCGATTATTATGCCGTACTTTTTCGCGGTTGGTTTTGGCTGTGTTTGTAGCAGCACTTACCCGTGCTTCCAGGTTTGCTATCTCTTTTATGATAGCGGTATTCTGTTTTTCACCACGGTTTAGATTGCCATGAATTTGTTTCAAACGTTTTGATAGCGCAGTTAATTCTTCTTTTAAGCCACTAGAGATTTCCTTCAAGCGTATTTTGTGTGCTTCTTTATGGACAGATTGCTTGAGAGTTAACTGCTCTAGGGACTGCTCTAGCACAATATCAACTTTTTTAAGATTATCTAGTTGTTGTTCTTTGGAACGTTCCTTCCGAGCCGCAATTTCTGCCAATCGCGATTGAATAGTTTCCTGTGATCGAATGAAGCTGAGATCCGACTCATTGTGTTCACGTTCTGTTTGCCGGTAATACCGATCCAGTTGATCGACATGGCGTTCCAAGTCTTCCTTCTTATTAATTGCACGGCGGTGTTCCTTTTTCATCAGCCGATGTTTTCTAACCAGTGCTTTTTCTTCATTTTCGATATTCCGGATGTCAGCATCGCTAGCGGCCACAGACTTTTTAAAGGCTTTCATCTTATCGCCGCTGGATTTTATTGCATCCTTGCTAATCAGTATACTGGCGCGGGCAGCGTCCAGCTTGGATTCCAGTCCTTTTATTTCTTTTTTTAAGGTGTTAGACTCATGTGTTGGCACGTCGTAGAATCCCGCTAGCTTGAGTTTTTGTTCCCGTATTTCCTCTTCCAGTGCTGGGATTTCATCCTGATTAAAAACGATGTCCTTTTTACTACTGGCTATGGTGTTTTCAAGTTTAACCGCCTGTTCTTGTAAAGTTTTTTTCTCATCACGCTGGTTCAATAATTCCTTGTGTTTCAGCACCATTTTGCTTTCCAAGGAAACTAGTTTTCTGTCTAGTGTGCCTATCTCCTTCTCAAAATTTTCCAGTTTTGGTTTGGATGATTTTTTTACTTTATTGAGTTCTTTTAGTGCATCATTGCGCTTTTTCCCGCGAACCGACAGTTTGTCCTCTCTATCATCTAGGCGTTGCTGTAATTCAGCTTCCTGAACTGTGAATTTTTCTATTTTCTCCCGTAACTCTTGTCGATAGGTATCCTTGGATTTTGCAGCCTTGTCTTTTTCATCAATTTCCTCATGAACCACATCATCTAGATCCTTTTCCAGTTGCACTTTGGAATCTTTTTTGTCTTGGGTAGCTGTTTCCGCAATGGCAATCTTTTGTGTTGATAGCAAGTCTAATTCCTGCTTCAGTGCTTTCTTTTCTTTTTTCCATTCTTCAATTTCCGGCTTGATTTCGCTTATTTTAGTACGTTCTAGCACCAGTTGTAATTCAAGGTCGCGGTTATCGATTCCAATCCGTTCCGATGATTTATTAAGCTGGTCCATTTGAGCAGTCAACAGATCATTTAATCGATTATAGTTCCTTTCATCTTCTGCCGCTTCCTTTTCTATATTGGATATCCTAGCCTTTTGATTATTTATTGTTGTGCGAATATGAACTAATTCACTCAGCGCTTGTTTATGCTGCGCCTGGAGGTCCCTTAAATTCTCATAATTGTTCTTCAATGTTTCCAACTGTTGTTCCAGGTCGGTTATTTTTTCATCCCGGCCGGCTATTGCCTTTTCCTTTGTATCCTTTGCTTTGCTGTACCGCTTTTGGGCTCTTTCAAGTTCAGCTTCATTCTTCCGGATACGTTTCTGGGTCAATTGCAAGGCATCCGTTTCTGTTTTGTGCCTTACTTCCCGATCCTTTACATCCGCACTCAGTATTTCCAATTCCGCAGCCAGATCAGAAAGCTGTTTACGTAATTTTTCTAGTTTAGAATCGATGTTTTTGATCGTTGATTCTTTAGACTGTTGTTCTTTTTCAAGGGAAACTATCTCGCCATCAAGAGCTATCAATTCGCCTACGAAATCTTTCAACGCTGCTATTTTAGGTGTTATTTCATTTATCTTATCAATGGCTTCATTAATGTCTGAATATGTTTTCCTTTCATCTTGTTCTTGTTGGCTGAGATCATTAAATCGATCCGCAAGTGTGGCGTTTCCCATTAAACTGGAAGGCAACTTTCTTCGAAAATCTGGTAATCTTGAATTGGCAGCAATGATCACTTTATTGGCTGTATCAAGTTCGAAATTATAAATCTTCTCCAGTTTCTCAACTTCCTGCTGACGCTCACCGATAGAAAGCACTAGTGCATCAATAGTGACAGTAGTTGTTTCTTGATCCGCTTCTAATATGTCCATTTCACTAACCAGATGATCCTGGCGGTTGGTTACCGTGGACAGTTTTTTATTGTTGTGCCTAACTGTTTTCTTATCCGATTTAATAACTGCTTCTTGTTTATTTTTTACCACTGCTATTTTATCTCTTGATGCGGTTAGTTTCCCTTTTTCGTTTTTGAATGATTGGTTCTGGTATTTTATCGCCAGTTCAGAAGCTGCAATTTCCGCATCAAGTTCCTCTTCATTGCTTTGTGCTTTTTCATAAGCTTCAATTATTTTAGAAATCTTTACATCCAGCTTTTCAATTTTTTTTCTTATGAACCTCAATGAAGCATCGTGCTCTAGTCTTTCCTTTTCGAAATCACTTACTGCTGCTCGCATATCCGCCTCATTTTTATCAAGGGCAGAAAAATTTTCTGACAAGTCTGTTGAGCAATTTTCAAAGTGTGTCTCGGCTTCATTTAATTCACTGTTTATAACCTCGATGCGCTCATTAATGATTGACAGTCTTTTACTTAAATCTTGAATAGTTCCCGCATCCACTTTCATATCAATTATCGTTTTTTTCTTCTGCTTACGAAGCTCAAATTCCTTCTGATCAATCTGTCGCTGTTGTTTTTTAAACACAACCTGCCTTTTCCGTGGTTTCATTTCGTATTCATCTCTCTGGCCGTAATTGAAATTTAGATCGCCAGTTGTTTCATCTTGTTCTTCAATATGCTGATCTATATCTTTCTCCAAGTCCTTTATTCGAGCCACGCACAGATCAACACTGTCCTTGGTTTTACGCAGTTCCTGCTGTAGTAATTTTTTCTCTCGGCCTAGTTCCTTGACCTTCATACGCAATTTTTTCTCTATGACAGCTGATTTCTTCTTTTTAGCTGTAATTGGCGCTTTAAGTTTCTGGAACTTCTTTTCAATAAGGTCATGCTCAGTATATATAGGCATTACCTTACTTTGCTGTTTCTGGAGATCCTTTTCAGCTTTTTCCAGATCGCTTTTGTTTTTGTTTTCTTCGTTATTGTATTCAGTGCCTATCTGATTAATATGCTGTTTATTTGTTTCCAATGCATTATTTGCTACGGCCACATCTTTAATCGCATTCTGTTTTTCTCTCATCTGGTTGTCGATCTCTTTAGCCATTGCCTCCGGATCTTTGAAAGCTCGTATAATTTTTTCAAGTTGAACTACGTCTTCCCTTGACTTGTTTATTGCAGAATTGATCCTTTCCCTTTCCTTCAGCATAGAATCTCTATTTTTCAAAAGTTTCTTTTGCTGTTTTGTCACATTCATTGATTGAAACAAATTTGAATATAAGCTGTCAATGTCTTCCACTGACTTGCCCAGCGTCCGTTCTGTCAATGTATTAATATGTTTGATATGGCTGCCCGGGCCGCCAAAATATACCCCCTCAATTTCCATGGTTTTGTTTGATATGGTACTGCGAACATCTGAAAAATATTTCATAGAATTGTCCAGTTCCTTGCCAAACTTAGCAACTGGTGTGGCTAATAGTTCCTGTGCATCTGGCCAGGGTATACTATCTGTTTCACCTGGTATATTATCATCTACTTCTATACCATATTTAACTAGAAAATCCTCGGCTATTTCTCGATCAACGTCTAGAACTTTCCTTCCCACCTTAAACATTTTACAGAGTGGTAAATAGAAATCTCTTACCCCTACCCAGAAATATCTTGATTCCACTAATTGAGAATTTTGGATCAGGGCCAGATTTGTTCTGCGCTCATCCATATATATAATGAGTGCGTTGCCTGAACCTGAACCACCAGCCCCATAATTATATATATTGTGTAAAATTTTTGGCATTGCAGTGGAATAGCGAGGTTGGATACCAGCATCTATAAGATTTGAATAATCATTTTGTAGTGTTGAACCCTCTGCAGAATAACATACCACTGCATTTTTTTCATATTTATCATTTAAAGACCAGTCTACGATAGCATCGTCTAGTTTTAGGTTATATGACTTTGTTAGATTATAAAATAAATAGTCCTTGAATTCCTTTTTACTGCCTTCCGGTGTAGCGACGAATGTCATTTCATAATTATATCGGGTTGAATAAAAAGCCAAATACTGACCCCGGGTTTTCTTAGGATCTACATAGTTGGCATATACATGTTTAATTAAATCGGGCAATGTCTTAATAGCGTGACCATTGTACTGGTAAGGTAAATCATAGATCTTTGTTTGCTGTATTTCAAATGAGTCCATTTTCCTTGTCGCTTGCAAGAATGTTACATTATCGCCTGTATGAATAAATGTCATGGCCTGATTAAGCCCATTTAAGTTCATCCTTACTGAATCTAAGAGTTTTGTTGTTTGTTTTTTTTCGGTGAAAGTTTTAACCGGTGCTGCTGCTTTAGGTTTCTTCGCTTTCTTTTTTTCGGCTTCCAGTCGTCTGTCTATTGCCTTGCGGCGATCAGCTAATACCCTTTTTTCAATACCCTTGCGTCTTTCTTGTCCGGAACGTTTTTCACCACCAGAAATTTTTCGTTTTTGTTTTACACGCCGTTCAGCGCCTTTTCTACGTTCTGTTGTTGTGCGCCTGTCTCCGCCCCGCCTTCTATCAGCGATAATCCTTACCACATCCGTTTCAGCCCCAGCCGATTTTTTTCCTTTATCAGTTGTTTCTTCTATTTGTGTGGGGGGTATTTCTTGTTGGGTGATTTGCCCAGCAGGTCTACCTTTTGCTTTCATTAGAGATGCAAGTAGTGGGTTTCCTTCGGGGATTGGCGCATCATTTTCAGGCTTTCCGGTATCGTCTTCAATTTCTTCATTTATTTCCTTTTCATCAACCTCTTCCCTATCTTCGGTTTTTGAGACCTGGGGAGCATCCTCACCAATAAGAGCTGTTTCTATTTCAAACTTCTTTGCAGCGTTAATAAATTTATTTTGGGTTATTCCTTTTACCTTTTCTGACTCTGCAATAAGTAATATCCCGTTTGATTGTAGCTTTTTTATATGGTAATAAATCTTATCCTTTGGGTAGGATATTTTGTCTGCTATTTCAGATGCCGTGAGAGGTTTTTCATATAAAACGTCAATGATTTTTTTCCTTGTAGGATCAGAAATGACCTTTAACAACTTTATGTTGTCGATTCTAATGATATCTTTTGGTTCCGAGGCCATATGTCCGAATTATATTATAAGATAGTATAAAATGTTAATATCTATACGATGGTATGGTCTTACCATTTTGTACATGCTGTATTTTTTAATGTGGTCTCCGCAGTCAATTATTACTTAATTAAAAGCAATTACAGCAAATTTATGTGTTATAT
>CAYYXU010000045.1:0-13091 GCA_964475645.1 uncultured bacterium
TATTCCTTTACTAGCCGCAAAAGGGCGGTTCCATTTTTATGAAGGTTATGATATAAAAACTATAACATTACCTGTTAAATTATTTCACTCATTGGGGATCAAATCTTTAATAATTACCAACGCAGCTGGATCCCTAAACCCAGATCTGCGACCAGGGAGTCTGATGATAATTGATAGTCATATGGATTGTACCTTCCGCACCAGCGTAACTGAACCAGATGAATATTCTGGTACACCATATCACGACCAGGCATATATCAAACTGGCTGTTAAAGTTGCAAATCAAATTGATTTGGCCATTACGAAAGGAACTTATTGTTGGACATTGGGTCCATCATACGAAACACCAGCAGAAGTATCATATATTCGTTCTCTTGGAGGAGATGCGGTAGGTATGAGCACGGTTCCGGAGATACAGGAAGCAGCTGAATTAGGAATGAAGGTTCTTGGCATTTCCACAATTACTAATTACGCTGCTGGGATAATTGATGACCCACTTTCCCATGAAGATGTTATAAAAGTATCCGCCCAGGTTAAAGATGATTTTACTAATCTTTTGACTAAAATCATTAAAGGTATGGTATTATAAGATGGCCGTAAAGATAAGATCAGAAGTAGAAGTAATAGCAGATGATATAATTGCTATACGCAGAGATATTCATAAATATCCTGAATTGGGATTTGATGAAAACCGTACATCTGGCTTGGTAGCTGAACACATGAAAAACCTCGGGCTCGATGTAGAAACCGGTATTGGTAAGACAGGAGTAATAGGAAATCTTAAAGGAAATAAAGGCGGCCCGACAATAGGATTGCGTGCCGATATGGACGCCTTACCAATTCAGGAAACTGGAGACGTTCCTTACCGCTCTTTACATGATGGAATTATGCATGCCTGTGGGCATGACGGACATACAGCTATGCTGCTTGGTGCTGCAACAGTCTTAAAACAATTTCAAGAACATTTAAAAGGAAATGTCCGCTTTATTTTTCAACCTGCTGAGGAGGGCGGAGGTGGCGCTCGGTATATGATAGAGGATGGCTGTTTGGATACGGTTGATGAGATATATGGTATCCATTTATGGAATTACCAAAAATATGGCGAAGTTGGGGTTAAGGATGGACCAACAATGGCAGCTGCCGATGAATTTGCTATAACCATTAAGGGAGTTGGTGGTCATGGAGCAACACCACAGGGGACAGTTGATGCCGTTTTAGTATCTGCCCATTTAGTTACAGCATTACAAACTATAGTTAGTCGAAATACAAATCCTCTGGAAAGCACTGTTGTTACCATAGGTCAAATAAATGGCGGACATAATTTCAATGTAATTGCTGATGAAATTGTGTTAAAGGGAACTGCCAGAGCCTATACTGAAGATAATCGACAAATGATTAAAAGGAGGATGGAAGAAATTATTAATGGTATTAGCGGCACCTTTGGCGCAGATATTGAATTCACTTACATGGACGGATATCCGCCAACCATCAATAATGAAACAGCCTATGAAAAACTGAAGTTCTCTGCGAAAAAAGTAGTCGGTGCTGGCTGCGGTTTTCCGTATTTATCAATGGGCGGAGAGGATTTCAGTTATTATGCCCAAAAAATTCCCGGGTGTTTTTTCTTTGTTGGTTCGGCGCCAACTGATCGAGAATTTCTTACAACTCCTCATCATTGTTCCCATTTTGATATTGATGAAAATGCGCTTTTGGTGGGGTCTTCAATTTTTGTTCAGCTAATTGAAGATCAGCTAATCAGTAGCCAATAGCAGTATTTTCTCCTCTTATATCAGTGCCGCCAAAATAACCATCTTCATTTATTAAAATTGCATTTACATCACCAACGTTTTTATAAGGTAAAATTTTGTGACCTTTATTTATTAATGATATTTCTACATCTTTGATTATACTATATGACTCAGCCATAATTACATCAGGCAGCCATTGTGAATGTACTCTTGGTGCTGATACAGCTTTTTGTATGTTCATATTGTGAACAGTTACATTTAGTATTGTTTGTAATACAGCTGTTATAATTCTTGAACCGCCAGGTGAGCCAAGTATGAGAAATGGTTCTTTATTCTTTAATACAATTGTTGGTGTCATAGAGCTTAAGGGACGTTTCCCAGGCTGGATGGCGTTGGCAGCATTTCCTACTAATCCGAAAGCATTAGGTACCCCGGGTTTGGCAGAAAAATCATCCATTTCGTTATTCAGAAAAAATCCAGCACCCTCTACAAGAAAACCTCCGCCATATCCTAAGTTTATAGTGGTAGTTACACTTACCGCATTACCGTCCTTATCGATAACAGAATAATGGGTTGTTTCGGGACTTTCATAGTCGCTTGGGTCTCCAGCAAAAATATCTGTACTTGATGTTGCCTTATCTGCATAGAAATCATTCATGCGATCGATTGCATATTTTTTGCTTGTTAACAATGATAAAGGTGGTGTCCAATAGTCAGAGTCGCCTAGGTGTTCGGCTCGATCAGCATAGGCCCTGCGTTCAACTTCAGTCAATAGGTGGATATATTCAGATGAATTCCATCCAAGATCTGACAGGGAAAATTTTTCAAGCATATTTAACATTTCTATTAAAATAGTTCCTCCAGAGCTTGGTAAGCCCATGGAAATAATTTCATATCCTTTGAAAGAACCAGTCATTGGATCACGGTATTTAGACTCATAGTTTAGTAAGTCTTCATGGGTGATCAATCCAATGCCCCTATTCATTTCTGCTACTATAAGATCAGCTGTTTTTCCAGTATAAAACCCATCTCGGCCTTCCCGGGCGATTCGTTTTAAAGTTTTGGCCAAGTCTTTTTGAATAAATCTATCTCCTGCCTTCCAAGGTTTTCTATCTTCTCGGATAAATATTTTAGCAGCTGCATTATTATTTAAAAACAAATCTTTATTATTGTTAAATCGCTTTGCTTCATAATGGGTTAATTCAAACCCTCTTTCAGCTAGAGCAATGGCAGAGGCTAGTAATTCCCGTCGCGATATATTACCTGAGCCATGATCTTTCCATGCTTTTAATAATCCATCAACACTCCCAGGGACTCCGGATGCTGCTCTTGTTCGTAAGGACATGTTATCTATAACCTCACCTTTGGAATCAAGGAACATATCCCTATGGGCAGCAGCTGGCGCTATTTCTCGATAATCTAATGTAAAATTTTTACTATTTCCCTTATGAACCACCATAAACCCACCGCCACCGATATTTCCATTTGATGATGAAGTAACTGCCAACACAAAGCCCGTAGCACAAGCAGCGTCAATAGCATTACCACCCTTTTTTAATATTTCAATACCAGCTATTGAAGCTTGGCGACTGGTCGAAACAACCATCCCATTTTCACCAAACACGGGATGCGGATATGACCCGTTGATATACCCAATCAACACTATATACAAGATCAATAATTTTTTCATATTAGTTATTTAGTTTGTTTTGGTTTAAATAAAAGGATTGTAGTTTATTTACCAATTGATTTGATTATTGCTTTTTAAGCAAACTATTTAGCTTAATCCAAATTATAATAAAATTAGTAACATGAAAAGAACGTATATATTTCTATTAATGATAATAATATTGTGTTGCAGTGATCATATATCCCAAAATCACTTTACTCTCACTCTCAATATTAATGGTGAATTGAAACAAAATATTTATTTGTCAAAAAGGGATGCAGGGAAATGGGTTGATATTGATTCTAGTTCTGTAATAACAGGAGAAATAGTATTCAATGGCAAAATTGAAGAACCGGAAATGTTTTATCTCAGATCGGGATCTGATTTAACTAATATTTTTATTGAAGCAGGTAAAATCGCCTTTACAGCTCATGCGGATAGTATAAACAAAGGGATTACAAACGGGTCAGAAACCCAGGAAGAATTGGATGCTTTTAATAAAAGCATATCATCAATAACAAAACAACTTGATACATTATATAATCAGTATAGAATAGCTGTAAGTAATGATGATCAAGTAAGACTTGAAGAACTTAATGAACTAATTGAGATAAAGGACGGCAAAAGATTAGCACGTACAGTTGATTATGCATACGCAAATAATAAAAGTGTTGTTTCTGCATATTTAATTATGAAAAATAATTATTATCTTGAGTTAGCTGAACTTGATTCAATAACATCTAATTTTGATTATTCAATTTCCAAAACAAAATATGTTAAAGCACTGCAGGATAGAGTAACTAGTTTAGATAGAGTAGCGATCGGAGATTCCTTCACTGATTTCAGTTTGAATGATACAACCGGGAATCCACTTTTGCTTTCCTCGCTTGTTGGTGAGAATTATTTACTTATAGATTTTTGGGCGTCTTGGTGCGGACCTTGCAGAAGGGAAAACCCCAATATAGTCGCAATTTATAATGACTATAATAGTAATGGGTTTGATATTATTGGTGTTTCATTAGATACTGATAAAAATAATTGGATAAAGGCAATTGAGAAAGATAATCTCACCTGGTCCCACGTATCGGATTTACAAGGCTGGAACAATGTAGCTGGAAAACTCTACGCTGTTAATGCGATTCCTCATAGTATAATCCTAGATAAGAATGGTACGATTGTTGCCAAAAACTTACGTGGTGAAGAACTGCGAGATAAGATAGCTGAATTACTTGACTAAATACTTGTCACTAGCGACGAGACTGCAATTTGGCTAGTAGATGCAGTATTTCAAGATAGAGCCAGATGAGCGTAACAAGTAAGCCAAAAGCACCAAACCATTCCATATATTTAGGGGCACCAATTTCTGCCCCTTCTTCAATGAAATCAAAATCAAGGACTAGGTTTAAAGCGGCAATAACTACCACACCAAATGAAAACAATATTCCGAAATTAGAATTGCTGTGGATTAATGGAATCTGTACTCCAAATAATCCTAGAATAAAACTAATTATATATACAAAGAAAATACCGCCGGTGGCTGCAGCGATACCTAGTTTGAAATTTTCAGTAGGCTTAATAAGCCCTGACCGGTAAGCAAACAATAATGCCGCCAGCGTTCCAAAAGTAAGAAATACTGCCTGGTTAACAATTCCAGGATAAAGTGTTTCAAAAAATCTTGATATTCCTCCAAGGGCTAATCCCTCTAAAAGTGCATATATTGGTGTGGTATAAGGTGCTAAATGTTGTTTAAAAACAGTTATCATTGCCGCAATTAATCCACCAAAAATTCCAACCATCATTAGACCGCCTACACGTGGGTCGTTTGGCGCCATGTTCCATGTAAAAATCGCGGTTGTCATTAATAATAAAAGACCTAGCGCTGTTTTATTGACAGTGCCTGTAATAGTCATAGTCCCATTATCAATTGCTGTATGTCTTTGAATAAAAGTATTTGCTTTTAGTACTGGGTTTCCAGACCGCAAAGAGAGGTGGTTACTCATGAATATGTATCAATTTTATTTTGTATTACAGTGACCAGGTTTTCAATAGCAACTCGATCTTGATCTTGACTATCTCTATCCCTTAGCGTGACTGTATTGTCTTTATTTGATTGATGGTCTATAGTTATACAGAACGGGGTTCCAGCTTCGTCTTGCCTATAATATCGTTTCCCAATAGATCCTTGCTGATCATATAATACTTTATAGTGTTTTTTTAAATCATCAACTATTTTACGTGCTAATTCGGGTAAGCCATCTTTTTTTACTAAAGGACAAACAACTGCTTTAACGGGAGCCAATTTTGGATGAATTTTCATAACTATACGATCATTCTTTGAATCATCCCAATAAGCGTCACTGAGTACACTCAATAGCATACGGTTTAAGCCTGAGGATGTTTCTATGATGTATGGGAAATATTTTTTATTAGAGATTTGATCTGAATACTGCATGTTTTTTCCGGAAAACTCTTGGTGGCGTTGCAAATCAAAATCAGTTCGATTATGAAGCCCTTCAATTTCAGCCCAGCCGAATGGGAATTCAAACTCAATATCCCACGCTTCTTTTGCATAGTGGGCCAATTCATTCTTGCCATGTTTATGAAATCTTAGATTTCTTTTATTGATTCCTAATTCCTGTATGTAAAAATTATAGCGTTTTTCTTTCCATTCATTCAATTCATCATCATCAGTACCAGGTATTACGAAATACTGCATTTCCATTTGTTCAAATTCGCGGGTGCGAAATATAAAGTTTCGCGCTACAATCTCGTTCCGAAATGCTTTCCCGATTTGAGCGATACCAAATGGTAGCTTTTGTCGCATGGCGCCCTGAACAAGTAAGTAATTTACATATATACCCTGCGCTGTTTCAGGACGTAGATATGCGACATCTCCATCACTTTCAATTGGTCCAATCTGCGTTTTGAACATCAGATTGAAATCTCTAGGTTCGGTCAATTCACCATCACATTCACCCACCATTTTGGACGGCTTTTCAGGACAATGAGTATTTTCATATTGATCTGCTTTAAAACGACCCTTACATTTTTTACAATCAATTAGAGGATCATTGAATTCATCTACGTGGCCTGATGCCTCCCAAATTTTAGGGTGCATTAAAATTCCACTATCAAGCCCAACAATGTTTTCATGAACTTGAGTCATTTCTCGCCACCATGATTGTGATATATTATTTTTAAGTTCAACCCCCAGTGGCCCATAATCATAAACGGCACCAAAGCCACCATAAATTTCAGAACTTTGAAAAATGAAACCCCTCCGTTTGCAAAGAGAAACGATATTTTCGAGTGAGGATACAGCCATTGTTATTACTGCTTATTTCCCTTCATCGTTTTTTCCGTCTTTTTTTTGTCGGGCCCTTTGCGCGCTTTTCATCAATTAATTCAATTGCTTCTTTCAGGGTAATAATCTCCGGTTCAAACAAATTATTCAAAGATGCATTTACTTTACCATCTGAAATATAGGGCCCATATCTGCCATCTTTGACAACAAGGGTTTCCCCACTGTTTGGATGTTCTCCAAGCGTGCGCATAATAGAGCTTTTTTTGTTGCGGTTAGCCAGAAGATCGATTGCTTTTTCAAGCGTTATATCCAATGGTGTTTCCGTACCTTTTAGAGTTGCATTTTGTTTTCCCATCTTCAGATATGGTCCGTATCGACCGTAATCTGCCATTATTGGTTCTCCAGAATCAGGGTGATCTCCAACATGTCTGGGTAATGCAAGTAAAGCCAATGCATACTCAAGATCCAGGCTATTTACATCTATTCCCTTAGGCACTGATTTTCTTGTTTTTGTATCACCTAATTGTACATAAGGCCCATAGGGTCCAACCTTAAAAACAATTGTTTGACCGCTTGCAGGATCCGAACCAAGTTCTTTATCAGCATTGTCTGGATTATTTTTAAGAATTTCCATTGCCTTATCAATAGTAATATCTCCAGGTGCAAGAATATCGGGGATGTTTCGACGCACATCTCCATGCTGTATATATGGTCCGTAATTCCCTACTCGGGCAATGATTGGTTCTTTCACATCACCATTGAGTGGGATTATGCATGCTTTTGGAATATCAATTTTATCATCCAACATTTTCAGTAATCCTAGAACTGATTCTGTACCAAAATAGAATTCTTTCATAAAGGGTAAGGATTTCATATCGCCACGTGCGATAGCATCAAGACCATCTTCCATCTGTGCAGTGAATTTTACATCCACTAGTGGTTCAAAATGATTTTCAAGTAATTGAGTTACTGCCACTGCTAAAAAAGTTGGCGTTAGGGATCTGTTGTTATTTCGTACATAATCTTTTTGTTGAATTTTATTGATGATTGATGAGTATGTAGAGGGTCGTCCGATACCATTTGCTTCCATTTCTTTGACCAGACTGGCTTCAGTAAATCTTGCGGGTGGTTTTGTTGTTGATTCATCAATTGTAAGATTATCACAACCCAGCTGATCATTTTCTTTTATTTCCGGCAGAACATTTTCTTTGTTAGCAACATTAGATTTAGGATCATCTTTCCCTTCGACATATACTTTCATATAGCCAGGAAATAAAATAACCTGGCCATTTGCCCTGAATTCTGAATTTTGATTTTCAATAGTGACAGTTGTTTGTTTCAATTTTGCGGATGGCATTTGGCATGCTATTGTCCGTTTCCATATTAACTCATATAGTTTGGTTTCTTCTTCACTAATCGTATTTGATCCCTGCTCAATTGGCCTAAAGGCCCTACCAGCGGGCCTAATTGCCTCGTGCGCTTCTTGGGCATTCTTAACTTTGTTTTTATACTCTCTTGGTTTGGCAGGTAAGAAGTCATCCCCGAATAGTTTTTTTATTTCTCCTCGAGCTGCGCTTATTGCTTCTCCAGAAAGGTGCGTTGAATCAGTACGCATATAGGTAATATAACCTGCTTCATAAAGTCGTTGAGCAATACTCATAGTTTTGCGGGTATTGAATTTTAGTTTTCGCGCTGCTTCCTGCTGTAATGTGCTCGTGGTAAAGGGTGGGCGTGGGTTTGAAGTTTTCGGCTTTTCTTCAACTTTTGACACAACCCAGGGACCCAATTTTAACTCTTCTACAAGTGCTTTGGCCTGCGATTCACTTAAGGCTATTAAATTGTTTTTCGTCAATTCACCGCTTTCTTGATCAAAATCTCTACCCCGAGCAACACGTTTGGAATCCAGGTTATATAGTCGCGCAGTGAACAATTCTTCATCGAGTGTAGTCAACTTAGATGTTAAGCCGAAATATGTTATTTGTTTAAACTTGGAACGTTTTCGTTCTCTATCAATGATTATTTTTAATGCAGCAGATTGTACCCGACCGGCAGAAAGAGATTCCTTTACAAAGCTCATATTTTTCTGCAGTGTACTCCATAATACAGGCGATATTTTATAGCCAACTAGACGGTCAATTACGCGTCGAGTTCGTTGAGCTTCAACAAGGTTTTCATCAATTTCAATTCTGTGTTCCATCCCACCTTTGACACCAGAATTGGTAATTTCAGTAAATTGTACTCGTGAAAGTTTTGTATCTGGAACTTCGGAAGCTATATGCGATGCAATAGCTTCTCCTTCACGATCTGGATCTGTAGCTAGAATAATTTCTGGTGAATTTTTTGCTTTTTTTCTTAGTGTTTTGAAGAAATCTTTTTTGTCATCAAGCACTACTAATTCCATGGTAAAGTCATTGTCCACATCCACTCCCAAAGAACCTCGAGGCAAATCCTTAACATGGCCTACACAGGCAAGGACTTCAAATTCATCTCCGAGATACTTTGATATAGTTTTCGCCTTGGCAGGAGATTCCACAATGATGATAGATTTTTGACTCATAGTGACGCCGAATTTACATTTCTCAAATTTTATACAACTGTATTTTCATCGTATTCTTATATATATATTAATGTAGGTGAAAGAAATGGTTAATTCAAACTCTGGATATATGAAATAATTGAATCAATTGGAATTGATTCTTGCTTGCTATTCTCAAGATCTTTGATTTGCACAGATTTTTCTTTCAATTCTTTATCCCCGATAATAATCGCAAGAGATGCTCCTATTTTATTGGCTTCACGCATTTGGGATTTTATACTGCGTCGCAATGAATCGAATTCCATATTAAACCCAGCCTTTCTTACTTCGTTAAGAATTTTCAACATGGTTGGCCTAACAGCATCACCAAGTCCAATTAGATAAATCTTATCAGTTTGGATTTTCTGATCTGCGTCAACTTCATCCATGGCAATCAATATCCTTTCCAAACCAGCTGCAAAACCAACAGCTGGAGTGGGTTTTCCACCTAAAGTTTCAACAAGCTTATCGTATCTGCCGCCCCCGCATAGAGCATCTTGTGCGCCCAAATTAGCAGAAATGATTTCAAAAGTTGTACGAGTATAATAATCCAGCCCCCGAACAAGTGTCGGGTCCAAAGCGAAGGGGACGCCAAGCGCCTTTAAGTATATTTGAACTTCTTCGAAATGCCCGGTATCATCGGGTGTTAAAAAGTTGGTTATTGTTGGGGCATCTTGTAGTAGTGCTATCTCAAAATCAATTTTTGTATCCAATATACGCAACGGATTTGAATCAAATCGCTTTCTGCTGGTTTCAGAAAGGTTATCAAGATTCGGTTGGAGAAAATCCTTTAATGCATGACGGTATTCATTTCGACATTCTGTCGAGCCAATACTATTCAATTTCAATGTAATATCTTTGATGCCTAGTTCAACAAGTAGTTCATATGCTATGGCAATTATTTCTGCATCCTGTTCCGGATGTGGTGACCCTATCGCTTCAATACCATATTGACGAAACTGGCGGTACCGACCTTTCTGTGGTCTCTCACGTCGAAAAAGGTTATCCATGTAATAAAGTTTTGTTAAAGGTGATTTTGCGCCAAGATTGTGTTGAATGTAGGATCGTATAACAGAAGCTGTGTATTCCGGTTTTAGAGTAAGGCCTGTTCCACCTTGGTCTATCCAGCTGTACATTTCTTTAGATACAACATCACTATCTTCACCAACGCTTCGTGTAAATAACTCAGTTCTTTCAAATGCTGGTGTTCGTATTTCACTGTACCCAGCCCGAATTATGAATTCCCTAACTCGTGTTTCAACACGCTGCCAGCGATCTGCATCATTTGGCAAGATATCATACGTGCCCTTTATTGAACGGAATTCCATATTTAATCCATCAATTCATTTAATAAACCATTGGCCTTTTTACTAAAATTTTCCGGTACATATATTTGCACGTAGCTACCGACTAAACCAGCTGGCGCAATATTATATGCGGAAGCTGACCAATCCGATTTCAGGAAATAGGGTATTTCGGCTGAGTCTAATACCTCTCCCATCATCTCACCAAAAACTTTTCCGGGTAATTCTTTTACCTTGACCCAATTAATATTTTCTAGAGATTCGTTTAGTGCCATATTTTCAACCAGCGAAATATTGCAATCACTGCAGATAGTAATACTATCTATGAATTCAGCTTGGCAGGATGGACAATACATAATTCAATCAAACATGCTGTTCAAATTTGCACTGGTTTTTGAGGATAATAAAACTAGAAATTGGCTCTTCTAGTAAATATGCCACCACGTCTTTCCAGTTTTAAATCTTGGAGCGTAGGTGATTTAACATTGATTTTCAAATAGAATCCAGAACCATAACCATTAGGTGTCCAATTTATGGACATTTCCCAGCAGTGTAAATCACGGTATATAGAAAAATTGTGGCTAACTAGGTCTTTTTTAAGGACGTCAAATCGTGCATTATACTGTACACGCCAGTTACGTGTTACCTGTATTGAAGTATTCGATGACATCCAAAATGTTTCAATAGAATTTGATGGGTTTGCTTTATTCATGCTATAGCTGAAACTTAAGGATGTGGACCAGAGTTTACCGCCCGGGATAACATTATTTTTCCCGCCTGAACGGTTACCGAATTTGGGTTCATCAAGATTATCCACTATTATTGAGGTATCTTTTACATCTTCTTCTGTTTTGGTAACACCAAGCCGGTTCCCTTCAAATTTGAATCCTGTCGATAAACGTGCATTTATTAAGCGTGGTTTAGGGATGCCTGAGTCATTTAAGTTTAAAGAATTTATCCGCTGTCCTATTGCCGAATCATATTGATAAAAATCATGAGATAACCGTAGATCAAGATTCAGTTTTTTTGTGACTTTTGCGCGCAAGGATGATGATAGATTTGATAATGGGAACTGGTCGGCAACAAAGTTATAACTTGTGTTCATACGCCAGGAAAATAAATCAATCTTTTTTTCTTTATCTCCATCCATCTTTTTGGCCTGAAATACATTGTTTAATGAAAAAGTCATCGCTTGTCGTTCTTGCCGTGGTGTACTACCGGCAGTGGTTCCGGAAAAACGATCAAAATACGCTGTTTCACCATTACTATCAGTGTATTCCTGAAAATACCCAAGATCCATGCCAAATAATGGTTTTGTGTAATCCGGTGAATATGAATAACCTATTGTCGGAGAAGCGACATGCCTGATTGAATGAATAGAACCGATTTTGATTGGAAAAAGACCGTAAAGTTTTGTATTCATTCCAAGATTAAAAGAAGAAAAAATTGTTCGGTGAGCAAAACCCTGTTGTTCCAATGGCTGAAATGACCCTGTCGTAGTATCAACTAAAAACGTTCTATCAACCCAGTCAGATTTTAACTGTATGCTAGGATTTAATGATATGTACTTGAAAATTTTTTGCGGAGCGGTAACAGACATACTATGAGTGACTGCTGATTTGGCTGTTGTCCGTACCGAATTATCCCAAATGTATTCAAATGAGGAATCTTCAATTGATTCATAGTAATTCTCTAGTCTATTATTCAGGTTAGCGGAGTAATTCCAGGATATATTATGGTACCATTTTTTATTAACAGCATTTGTCTTAAACAATTTACTCTGACCATGGCGAAACGACATTTTTGGCAGCGTATTTGTGGTGATAACAAGTTGTTTGCCTATAGTTGTAGGTGATTGGTAAAACACACTATTTGAATCTGCCTTATTGTCAACCATCAAGTCTCTTTTCGAAGATAGATTTACGCTGATCGAATTATTCGATTTTTTCCAACGTTTACTATAGGTTGCATTGGAAATAGCTTGTTGGTTTAAGCGTCGCTCTACATCTAGTCCAGTACGTTGATTATAGTCACCGCTACTATAATATTTTGCGTTGACTCGGAATGTTTGGTTGTTGCGCATTACTTGATTATGATTCCAGCGCACCACATAGTCGCTTTTTACGTTTTGACCCAATTCCAATAAATCTCGATCTTGTTTTGCTAGTGAGGACAAAAAATGCTGCTTGGTTTCTAAATGTATTCCGCCTGAAAAACCATAACGCTTACGGTAATTATTTGTTAACCGAAGCGTTAAACCCTGTCTGTCAGCCAGGCTGGTTGTTAGTTTTGAATCCCAAAATTCATTAGGAGCCCAATAATAACCAAAACCATCAAGAAACTGTCCGCGATAACTGCTCTCACCGTAACCAGGCATTATCCAGCCTGATTGTCGTCGACCAGCCTTATGTGGAAAGATTCCAAATGGTAAGCCGATAATAGGGATATTAGTTATATATAACACAATAGGTCGTGCGATCACCTTATCGTC
>CAYYXU010000046.1:0-12954 GCA_964475645.1 uncultured bacterium
GGTGACAGAGTTATCCAATCGCATGGGTTTGCGATTAATTGGAAATGCGATTAAAGCTAAAAAAGGAAACGAAATAACAACTACTGGAATATCATTGGGATCAATACAAATACCGGCAGATGGTCAACCAATTATATCATTTGTTGAGCATCAAACAACGGGTGGCTACCCAATTATCGCAACCGTCATAAGCGCTGATGTCAGGAAAGTTGGTCAGTTAAAAGCAGGAGATTATTTTCAATTTGAATTGATCAGTTTTAGTAGTGCAGAAAAATTAAAGGCCGATCAAGAAAAATTTATCCATAATTTGAACCATGATTGATATAAATAGTGACGTGGGGGAATTTCCCCATTTATTAGAAGATGGCACATATTATCAATTAATGGATTATATCACCTCTATAAATATTGCCTGTGGTGGCCATGCCGGTGATTATAATTTTATGAAAACAATGATACGTATGGGAATTGAAAAGAACGTGAATATTGGTGCGCATCCTGGCTTTCCAGATAAAGAAAATTTTGGCAGAAAAATAATGGTTATGAACCCTTATGATATAACTGATACCATAATGAAACAAATAGAGAATTTATTTGAGATTGCGGCTGCAGAAAAAACAGAAATCCAACATGTAAAACCACATGGAGCACTGTATAATCAAGCGGCAAAAAACAGCACCATTTCCAACGCTATCGGTTTAGCGGTAAAACAAATTGATCCGCAATTGACTATTGTGGGTTTATCTGATTCATTAATGATCGATATCTGGAAAGAAATGGATTTAAATGTAGCAGAAGAAGCATTTGCAGACAGAGCTTACGAGGCGGACGGATCTCTAAGAAATAGGGAACTAGAAAATGCGTTAATAACAAATCCTACTAAGGCAGCAAAGCAGGCAATGATGATCATAAAAAATGGGGAAATTATTTCTATGGATGGCAAGACTATATCGATTAATGCGCAAACAATTTGCATTCACAGCGATACGCCTAATGCTTTAGCAATCGCAAAAGCAGTAAAAATAAGGAGTGCTGAAATATGAGGAAAATCGTCTTAGGTAAAACTGGTGCCAAGGTATCTACAATAAGTTTAGGGACATGGTCATATGGCGGTGCCAATAAACAAGGAGAAACACCCGTGGGCTGGGAAGGACAAAAGAACGCTGATTCTATTAATGCGTTGCTGCGTTGCCATGAAATCGGTATCAATCACTGGGATACCGCAGACGTTTACGGTGACGGGCAATCTGAAAAATTAATCGGTTCCTTATGGGGGCAGGTTCCAAGAGCCGATATTTTTTTAGCTACAAAAGTTGGTTGGGATATTGGTGAATATGGGCATTTTTACCATCCAGTGCATATGCGTAAACAAATGGATCAATCATTGATTAACTTGCAGACTGATTGCGTTGATCTGCTGTACCTGCATCACTGCAACTTCGGAAAACAAGACGAATACTTTAATGACGCCTTAGAAACGGTTCGTCGTTTTCAGGAAGAAGGTAAAACACGATTTGTGGGTTTATCTGATTGGGACCTGTTCAAAATCATGAAGTATATCGATGCTGCACAACCAGATGTAGTGCAACCTTATCGTAATGTTAAGGAAGATACATATGGCCCATCAGGCCTAAAAGATTGGATCGATGAGCACAATTCTGGCGTATGTTTTTTTTCGCCAATTAAGCATGGATTATTAACTGGGAAATACACGGAGCCAGTGACATTTGGTGATGGTGATTTTCGCACCAATGTAAATGATTTTACTAAAATAGATGTAATAAAAAAAATGCAGGAAAATAAGATCCTTCTTGAAGATAGATTTTCTGATCATCCATACCCTGTGATGCGTGGAATAATTGATGCACTTTTATTTGACGCACCAACTGGCTGCGTACTTCTTGGGCAAAGAAATGTAGAACAAGTAAATATTGCATCTACATTAGGTGAAAAATTATTTGAGGAAGATACTGATTGGGTTAAATCACTATATTAAATTTCTAAATAAATTTTAGGACAAAAAAATGAATATTGTTAAGTATTTAAATTCCAAAATATCATTTTATAAAATATTAATGGTCTTTTGGGGTTTGTTCTGGCTTTTAAATGGTTTAGATAAGTTTTACAATGGTGACTTTATTCCAAACCCTAATTCCTACGCAACCAGTTCTATTATCTATAACCTAGATGGAAAAGAAGTGTATAAAATACAACCGGTTGAACCGTATGGATGGTTTGGTGTAAACAGGGATTCTAAAATGGTCGGATATTTCAAACGGTTAAATTTACCAAAATGGATGGCTTTGACTGCTCTTTATGCCATGGGTTTTATCGAAACTGTCTTGGGATTATCTTTATTGTTGGTGTTAATTCTAGGGAATATTCACTCTGATTGGAACCGACTAAATATGAAAATGATTATCGTTATTTTTTTCATATTCAGTATTTTCGATATCTTATTTGGAGATCGAATGGAACTTTGGGAACACGGGACATTTCTTATTTTGGCAACTATCCACTACATTTATTTTCTTTTTGCCATCCCTGGCGAAAGATTCGATAAAATCCGGGACACCTTGTATAAAAAAGCGAAAGAACTATAAAAGCATTTTAACCGCGAAGGGCATCGAAAAATAATCCAGGCAAATGTAGTGGTCCTGGATTAGCCTGAAAATAAGTAAAGCGCCTTGAAACATTATGCGCTTGTTTGTTTGTAACAAACCAGGGCGGTTTGGGAAACATGTGCAACTCACCTTTTAAAATATTGCGTGGGAATGGAGTAAATGGTGCATACACTACCGTCTTTTCCGGCTTTTCAAACAAACGTGTATTATGTACCACACCATTACCACTTTGAATATCTGTACTTGTATGGCCAGGGAAAGCTCCCCAAGTGCATTCAGCTGTTAAAAAAGCTAATGCACACCAAGTGTTCACGCCAATAGATCCATAACGCAAGTCCGCAATGGCATTTTCGAAATCAGGTCCTAGTTCCTTTATTGTTTTTGGGTGAATAAGAATATTTGCGCCGAGCGTTCCCCACAGATTTTCATTGCAAAATTGTACGGCATTTTTCAGGTATTCGCTTGGATTACTTCCGGGCAAAGATGTCTGCCCCAGTGCACCAACAAACACCTCCTCATTAAACAAATATTCATTCTTATTATCATTATCAAGATTGGTAATCAAAATCCTAGGCAATTCACAGGCATCGGAATCATCCAGATCTTCGCAATTCTGGTATACTTTTTTTACGCTTTCATGCCGATCCTGTGCGCCTGGGTAATAGGGTTTTCTAGGTATGGCAGTTGATATTGTTGATTTAACTACAGCAAGAAAATCATCTGCTGAATCCCAGATTTCTGGTAAAACAAGAATTTGGCTGGCGATGCAATTGAAGCTACCATTATGAAGTTTTTGAGTAGCAATATTTTCAGCCTGGTATTTTAAATCAGCTTTTGACCAAGGACCTGGAACCACTATTGTCGGTGTTACACAACCAAGTTCTGCTGTTATAGATTTATCCAATTGCACTTCGCCGCGTTTCTTTTTTTCCTGGCCTTCCGATCCTGAACCAAAAACAATGGACTCATAGGTCTTCGCACCTCCAGTAATATGGATATGATCTATATCTTCATGTTGACAAAGATATTTCCCTACATCTGCCCCTCCTGAAACTATTTGTAAATACCCGGCAGATACAAAACCATCAAAAATGGTATCGAAAATTTCTTTAAGATAATTATTTACTGGGTGAACCTTCAAAATACAAACTGATAGATGAGCAAATAGCCTATCCAAAACATCCAGTGGAGGAATAGCCGCTATATTTCCAGCTCCTAGCACCAGCGACAAATGGCCACTTTGATCTTTATTCTTATAAATTTTTGCTACATTATCCGCGAAATTATCCTCAATAACATCATCCTGCATCCATACTTCTGCTTTAATACCGCTAAGCAATAATCTATGGTAAATATTATATGGGAAAATATCTGCTATTAATTGCCCTCCTGGCCTTTTTCGTACCTTCCCTATCGGAGGATTATTACCTTTCTCAAGAGATTGTAAAGTACCGATCATGCTCTCAATACCATAGATAAGTGCCCAAGGTCCCGAAGCCCATTCTTCACCTACTAGTGGTGAATCTTCTGGTATTGATTTTGCCTTTACTGCTGCTGCAACCCAATTATCAGCTACTTCAGCAGTTTTTTCAGATGCGCCTTGGAAAAGAGGAATTCTCTCAGCTATAGGCAGGCTAGCCCATTCATCTTTTCTGGTATTTAATGTAGCGATTGATTTGTCTAAAGTTGATTTATCCAACACCGGCATTTTCTCCTCTTAATTGGTAAAATTAGCTAGTCTTTTATACAATAGGAAGTTATTGTATCAATAGCAAAAAATTATTTCAAGGAAAGCATTTTTTTGAGCGGATAACAAATTCTTGAGATGTGATGTCATCTATTTTTTGTTTACGCTTTCTGCGCATTTATTTGTGCATGTGCTGCAGCCAACCGGGCAATTGGGACTCTGAATGGCGAACAGCTTACATAGTCCAGCCCTATGTTATTGCAAAATTCAATGCTAGCTGGATCGCCTCCATGTTCACCACAGATCCCAATTTTCAAATCTTTGCGAACACTGCGGCCCTTTTCAACGCCAATCTGTAATAATTGGCCTACACCTGTTTGATCTATGCTCTGAAACGGATCATTGTCCAGAATACCTAATTCCAAGTATTCAGGTAAAAATCCACCAATATCGTCACGGCTAAAACCAAATGTTGTTTGCGTAAGATCATTAGTGCCAAAGCTGAAAAATTCCGCCTTCTGTGCAATCTCATTAGCAGTCAATGCCGCTCGAGGAAGTTCGATCATAGTGCCAATCATGTAGTTAAAACTAGTTCCAGTTTCAGTTATGACCTTATCCGCTATACGGCGAACAATATTTTCCTGATGTTCATATTCTTTATATGTTCCAACAAGCGGTATCATTACTTCCGGAGCAACGCTAATATCTGCAGCAGTTAACTCAGCTGCAGCTTCAAATATTGCGCGCGATTGCATTTCTGTGATCTCCGGATAAGCGATTCCAAGACGGCAGCCCCGATGTCCAAGCATGGGATTTAGTTCTTCAAGTCCCTTGATCCGATTATCTAATTTTTCATTACTAATATTTAATTCAGATGCCAGTTCATTTTTCTGATCATCTGTAAGGGTCATGAATTCATGCAATGGCGGATCAAGCAATCTAATTGTGACGGGATGGGGTGACATCGCTGAAAGTATCCCCTTAAAATCATTCCTTTGAAAAGGTAATAACTTCATAATCGCCCTGCGACGTTTTTCTGCTTCTTCAGCGATGATCATTTCTCTAACGGCTAGAATTCTTTCTGGATCGAAAAACATATGCTCTGTCCGACAAAGGCCAATTCCCTTTGCACCAAACTCACGAGCTTGTAATGCATCTTCTGGTCTTTCGGCATTGGCCCGAATACCAAGCCGTCTTATTTTATCTGCCATTTCCATTAGTATACCATAATGTTCATTAATACTTAAATCAGGATCTATTAGATCTAACTGTCCCTTATAAATCATACCGGCTGACCCATTCAGGGTAAGCCAATCGCCTTCTTTTAAAACTTGGTTATCAACTGTCAATGTTTTATCAGATATTTTTATTTGCAATGCGGAACAACCAACAATACAGCATTTCCCCCACCCTCTAGCAACAAGAGCAGCGTGTGAAGTCATGCCGCCTTTTGCTGTGAGGATTGCGTTGGCTACATGCATTCCATGTACATCCTCTGGAGAGGTTTCATTTCGCACCAGTACAACATCATGACCATTTTTTACCCATTCTTCTGCAGCATCTGCTGTAAAAACAATCTGTCCAATCGCACCACCAGGACCAGCAGGTAATCCTTTAGCCAGTAATGTTGCTTTTTTTTCCGATGCTGGGTCGACCATAGAATGCATGATCTCATCCAGTTGATCTGGTGTAACTCGCGATACTGCCTCTTCCACTCTAATTAAGCCGGACGATTGCATTTCGCAAGCAATCCGGATCGCGGCAGCACCATTTCTTTTTCCGACCCGTGTTTGTAGCATCCATAGTTTTCCATCTTGGATGGTAAATTCGATATCCTGCATATCGCAATAATGATTTTCAAGTTTGGTTCGTATAGCATCTAATTGATCATAAACATCAGGCATTAATTCATCCAAAGCAGGTAATTGGTCTGTATCTTTTGATTTTGTATTACTATTTAATGGATAAGGTGTACGAATACCTGCAACCACATCCTCTCCTTGGGCATTGATAAGCCATTCACCGTAAAATACGTTTTCACCAGTAGCGGGATTACGTGTAAAAGCAACGCCAGTAGCGGAATTATCACCCATATTACCAAACACCATAGTTTGTACATTTACAGCCGTTCCCCAATTTTCCGGTATGTTTTCGATTTTTCTATAACTTACTGCCCGTTTTCCAGCCCACGATTTGAATACAGCCGAAATACCACCCCAGAGCTGTATTGCTGGATCATCTGGAAATTCACTACCAAGTATATCTTTAATCTTTAATTTAAATTCTTCGCACAATTGTTTAAGATCATCTGCCGTCAGATCTGTATCGACAGATATGCCGCGATCGTTTTTCATATGATCCATAATTTCTTCCAATTGTTCTCGAATCCCAGTTCCTTGTGCTGACTCGATTCCTTCTGATTTTTCCATAACGACATCCGAATACATCGTGATTAGTCTGCGATAGGCATCATAGACAAAGCGTGGATTGTTGGTTTTATTAATTAAGCCTGGGATCGTTTCTTTGGTTAAACCAACGTTAAGAACTGTTTCCATCATACCTGGCATTGATTGTCTTGCTCCCGAGCGAATAGACACCAGTAATGGATTATCAGCATCACCAAATTTTTGACCCATAGTCTTTTCAATTTTCACTACAGCGTTCTGAACTTCATTTTCCAAGCTTTCCGGGTACGAACCATTATTCAGATAAGCCATACAAAGATTGGTAGTAAGAGTAAAGCCGGGTGGTACCGGAATTCCTAAATTGGTCATCTCTGCAAGGTTGGCGCCTTTGCCTCCAAGTGTATTTTTTTGCTCTGCAGTTCCTTCTGCTTTTCCATTCCCAAAATAATAAACATTCTTCATAGCTTTCCCTTATTAGTAATCATAATTATGCTTTCTGGACAAATAAATAATTTGTTGTGCCCGACACACCAACGGGGACTCCACCTGTAACAACATAACGCTCTCCTTTATCCAGTAAATGATTTTTTCCTATAAACTCGGATGATACATTTGGAATGTCATCTGAATTGGAGTATTGATCTATCATATTGGGGGTTACACCCCAAATAATAGATAACTGACGGTAGGTCTTTTCAACGGGAGTGAGGGCAATAATATCAGCCGATGGTTTATATCGCGCTATCATTCGAGCAGTACTACCACTATGAGTTAATGTCAAAATAATTCCAATATCCATATCATTCGCAATTTGACAGGTGGCATGACTTATTGCGTCTGCAGTATGCTGCTGGTGAGAAATTGGTTGATGTATTTTATCAAAATTAATAGTCTGCTCTGTTTCCAATATTACCCTTGATAGTACATTAATTACCTTTTCAGGAAATTTTCCTATTGCGGTTTCACCTGTAACTAACAACGCATCTGTACCATCAAAAATTGCATTCGCTATATCACTTACTTCAGCGCGGGTTGGAGTTGGGCTTTCCACCATGGTTTCTAATAGTTGTGTTGCAATTACCACAGGTTTACCCGCTTTATTAGCCAGTGCAATAATCTTTTTTTGTACTAAGGGTACTTGTTCTTGTGGAATTTCTACCCCTAAATCACCGCGTGCGACCATTACACCGTCAAATGTATTGATTATTTCATCCAGATGTTCCAAGGCCTCCCATTTTTCTATTTTTGCCATTACTGGTAACTCAACACCTTTATCTTTTAGTATGGCATCAACGGCTTCTTTATCATATGGTGAACGCACAAATGATAATGCAACCCAGTCCGTTCCCTCATCAATGGCCAATTCCAAATCGGCAACATCCTGCTCAGTAAAAGACGGCATATCTAAAGCTATACCAGGAAAATTTACGCCCTTATTTTTTTTAATCTTTCCGCCAATCAGCACTTTAATTTTTAGTAAATGTTCATCAATTTTTTCCATCACTTCCAAATGAACGCGGCCGTCATTAATAATAATTTTTCCCCCCTCAGATATTCTTCCAAACGAAAAACCAGGGGAAATAATAATTTTTTTATCATCTACTTCTTGTTCATTAGCTATAAATATTGTCTGCCCAGTTTTCAACACCATTTCGTCTTTTACATCTTTAATTCGGATTTTCGGACCAGCTAAATCGGTTAGAATGCTAGGGTGATTCCCATCGCAATTTTTTAGTTTTTTGATCTGATCAAAAAGCGCTTTCTTTTCCCGAAATGATCCGTGGGACATATTAATCCTGAAAGCATTTACTCCGGAATCAACCATATTTTGCAAAACTTTATGATCGGAGCAAGCAGGGCCAATGGTGGCAAGTATTTTTGTTTTATTACGGATTACCAGAACAAATGTAAGGTATTTTATATCTTTATATATATATCTTCAATTAACTGAAAAAGGAACAGCCAATTTAAACGGTTTAATTAACGCATCAAACTTTTCACCATCATCTCTAACCATATTAAAAATACCATGCATTACGCCGAACTCCGTCATTAAGGGGCAGAAACTGGTATAATCAAACGATTCACCTGGTTCCAGGCGAGGTTGGTATCCGACCACACCAGGACCTCGTACTTCCTCGACATTACCTTCTGCATCTGTAATGTGCCAATATCTGCCCAGGAGTTTCGCCGGCTCATTGCCTTCGTTGTGGATCGTAATATGGTAGGCATAAAAAAAACGTTTTTTTGTCGGATTAGACCGATCCGGTATATACTCACTATTAACTACTATCCTAATTCCATCTGTTTTGGTTTCTGACATTAATTGCTGTAATTATTTATTTTATTTATTTACCTTGGACAATGAGAATCTAATAACTATAAATCTTACAATTTAAATATATCAGTACATGCATTATCTAATATGAACGAAAAAATAAATAAACTAATAATTCTATTGATCATTGTTCTAAGTGGCATATTTATCATTAATCGCTCAAACCAAGATAAAATTGACCCTGGATCTGCTGAAATAATGTCATTTGAAATACTGGCACACATAAAATATTTGGCTTCGGACAATTTGAATGGTCGGTTACCAGGAACTCCAGGATCAAAATTAGCCATTGATTACATTAGTAAGCATTGGGAAGCACAGGGAGTTGAACCTGCGGGTACAAAGGGCTATAAGCAACCTTTTTCATTTATCAACAATGTATCATTGGGCAAAAGAAATATTCTACGAATTCGTAATTCAAGAAAACAATATATAGTGCAAAAAGATTTTATTCCTTTAGGTTCATCAGGGAATGGAAGTATAAATGAAGACGTTGTATTCATTGGGTACGGGCTTGATATAAATGACTCCTTATCCTGGCGTGATTATGAGAATGTAGACGTGCAAGGCAAATGGGTGCTACTACTATTAGATGGTCCTGATGGTGACAGTCCTCATTCACCTTATGGTAGACATAAAACACTATATAATAAAACAATTGTTGCCAGGGACCACGGTGCAGGTGGCGTTCTTTTCGTGAATCGATTGCAAACTATCGATGAAAATAACCTGAGGACATTACAATACAGACAAAGTTCTTCCACGGCAGGGTTGCCAGTAATCCAGATAACACATTCATTAGCTAATGAAATGTTAATAAATCATGGACAGTCAATTGCTGAATTGCGTTCAAAATTAGACGAACAGTTAACGCCTCTATCATTCCCAGTCGATTGCAAAGTATCGGCTAATGTGAATTTAAAGTTTGGTAAAGAAACAGCAACTAATCTGATCGGGTTTATTGAGGGAAATGATCCCGTACTAAAAGATGAATATATCGTCGTAGGTGCACATTTTGATCACTTGGGTTTAGGAGGCAGAAGGTCGGGTTCTTTAAATCCAGATACGTTAATTATCCATAACGGCGCCGACGATAATGCATCCGGTACGGCCGGTATACTTGAATTAAGTTACAAATTCATGAGCAACAGACATTTATTGAAGCGAAGTGTGTTAGTTGTATGTTTTGATGCTGAGGAAAAAGGATTGTTGGGTTCGAAGTATTATGTTAAAAACCCAGCAAGAAATATAAGTAATACAGCAATGATGGTTAATATGGATATGATCGGAAGACTGAATGATAACCCGGTTGTTTTAGGGGGGGTAGGTAGTTCAGGGAATTTTGTGAACATTATAGCAGACGCTAGTAATAGCCATACTTTAGAAATTGAAACAAACATGGGTGGTATGGATTTTGGACGCAGTGACCACGCCAGTTTCTATCGCGAAAATATTCCCGTTTTATTTTTCTTTACTGGCGCACACGAAGATTATCACAAACCAACTGATGACTGGGATAAAATTGATTATAAAGGAGAAAAGAAGATCCTTGATTTCATATATGACTTGATCATAGACGTTTCGCAATTAGAAAAAAAACCTGCGTTCGTAGAAATTGAAACAAATACTGGCAATAATCAGAATCCTGTATTTAAAGTAACCTTTGGAATAATTCCGGCATATGGCAGTCAGAAAGTTGGGCTGGAAATAGATGGTCTATCAAAAAAGGATGGCCCAGCTGCCAAAGCCGGCATGAAAAAGGGTGATATAATCACTGCAATAAATGGAAAAGATGTTCGAAATATTTATGATTACATGGCAAGATTGACAGATTTAAAACCTGGTCAAAAAGTGAAAGTAACAATAAATCGTGAGGATGGTGAAAAGGAATTAATCCTAGAATTATAATTAATTTCCAATAATCCCGTTTTTTATTTCCTGACGTAACTCCATAACAACGCCTACATAATTATTAGAATGGTTGTAGGCAAATACAGATTTCCAATTTCTAGATCCTTTTGAGTAATCATCGCTATCAGGTTTATAACCATTTTTCAAGAGATAGTTGGCGATACTGCCCAGCACATCCGGCCATTCATCGTGATGCCGTAAGCTGTCACCGTCAAAATCAATAGCATAATTATTGAAACTGGAGGGAATGAATTGACCGAAACCGAAGGCACCAGCATAAGATCCATATATTGAGTGTGGGTCAATTTTATTACCGTGACATAGAATAATAAATTCAGCCAACTCTCTGGATGCCCATTTAACTTTGCGTGGCAATTGATGAATCAGTGTATACAAAGCATTAAATACGGTATATTGTCCATAATGCTTACCATAATTGCTTTCAATGCCTATAAGACTTACCAGTAAATAAGGATCCACACGCATACTATCAGACACCTGCATTACCAATTTGCTGTTCTCCTTAAAAAACTTTATACCTCCCAATAACCTTTTATCCGTCATGAATATTTTTCGGTATACATCCCAGCTTTTTTTCTCGTAAGGATTATTAAAAGAATCAATGATCTTTGAGTGAATCTGTATTCCCGAATCAAGAAATGTATTTACTATATAATCCTTTGGAACATCTTTATTCTCAAGATAGGACCACACTTTTTGGAAAGCAGGATCATTCAATACATCTTCCCGCAGGGCTTCTTTATCCCCGGCAAATAACATAGTAATGATTACCATAAAAAATAATAATCTCATGATATAAACCATTAATTCTTAAAATTAATAATCTTTCTACTGCGAATATCCCGCGACGAACTACCAATCAATATTTCAAATTTCCCCTGTTCTACAACCCAGCTGTTATAGCCTGGATCAAAGAAAGATAGTGCAGTTTCATCAAGTGAAATTTTGATTAATTTCGATTCGTTAGGCTCTAAAGTAACCTTTTGAAATGCTTTCAATTCTTTATTGGGTCTATCAATACTTGATTCCATATCTCTTATATAACACTGAACTACATCTTTTCCTTTACGTTGACCGGAATTTTTTACTGTTATTGATAAGTTTATTTTTTCACCAGAAACAATATTACTTGGTCCCGCTATTGAACCATAATCAAATTTTGTGTAGGACAGTCCATGACCAAAAGGAAATAGTGGATCAACATTTTTTGTGTCGTAGTGTCGATATCCTACATAAATACCTTCATCATAAAATACTTTCTTATCACCAGGATAATATCCATAAGATGGATTATCTTCCAGTTTTTTAGGAAAAGTAACGGGTAATTTTCCAGATGGATTCACGTTTCCAAAGACTACATTAGCCATTGCATTTCCACCTTCCTGTCCTGGTAGCCAAACCTGTAAAATAGCTGGACATTTGTTAACCCATGGCATTTCAACGGGAGATCCCGTATTAATTATAACGATAGTATTTTGATTCACATTTAATATTGATTCAATAAGTTCATCTTGTTTTCCAGTCAATTTCATAGTGGGCCTATCTTCTCCTTCTGATTCGTAATTATCTGAAGAACCCACAACAATTATAGATAAATCTGAATTCCGGGCTAAATCAATCGCTTGAGATATTTCTGGTTCAGGTAACCTGCAACCAATTTCCAAAAATCGAAATTTTTTCAACAAATCAGATATACCTGGCATAACTATCTTTAAGATGAATGAAAGAAAAATATTGGGTTTAGCTGAATATTCAACTCTAATTGAATGCCTTCCAGATGATAATAAAATATTACCAATCTTTGGCGCAGGTAGTAACCCGCCAAACGCTGGCTGACCTTTTTCATTCAATTTGACTTTTTTACCATCAATAAATATTTTTGCCTTGCCTAGCCCTGGATTAGCACTGAATCGATATTCGCCTGATTTCTCAGCAATAAAATCACCTGTCCATAACACTGAACCAAAT
>CAYYXU010000047.1:0-12491 GCA_964475645.1 uncultured bacterium
ACTTTTGATACACAACCACCAATATTTTCATTTTTGAAACCACATACACTTGATTTTATCAATGATTCAAGGGTGTCATACCAGATCAATGAAAACTTGGAATCTGGTCAAGTCAAATGGACACAAATTAGTGGTGTACCGGAAGACTCATCCGTCCATTATGTAATCGAACTAGAACCGACAGAATTAATTGGTGATAATCACTATATTGATAAATTGCTAACCAATGATACCCTTGATTTCTTTATTGATGGCGAATATTATAACGTATACTGGAGCGGTACTGATTTAGCAAGTAACCCAACCCAAATAGAGTATGTTTCTACAGTAGTTAAATTTGATACAACCCTGCCCACTGTAGATTTAATATATGGATCAACAGCTGGGTCAGAATGGCAAAGTCAATATATTGTTGGTGGTGGTTATGGACTTACCATTAAGGCCACCTTTTCTGAGCCGATGAGCGATGTACCTAATCCACTTTTGATCAGCATTGATTATCAGGGTTTAGATGATGTTGTGCTGGATACTTTATTAGAGGATGTTGTTATAAATGACGGCACGGTTTGGTATTATGATACAGAAGTGCCGTTTGGTGCTGAGAATTCAGGGATTGCCACGGTTACTATTACTGCAGAAGACCGTGCAACTAATCAAATAAATATCTCGAATACAACTCATCGCGATACATTACTGGTGGATAATTTTTTTCCATCATGCCAACTGCAATACACTAATATCACCCAGAATTGGCTCGTCAACGAAGGTAGAGGACAGGATCAGATCAAAATCCGCGGTGATTTTAATAAGTCCATGAAAAGGAATCCTGAGCCACGGGTTGTTTTAATTTATGGTGATTCGGCCACTATTGTTGTTGATGAAGGACCTGATTCAACATTGAATGGTGCCGATTCTACTTTTTACTGGACTGTTACACTACCTGAAGACTCAATTAATAGTGGTATAATGCGGGTAGACTTGGTGGCTTATGATTGGGCCACAACAGAAATAAGCCAGGATTCTACGTTTAATGACCAGTTATTTACTGTTGATAACACTCCGCCATATACAACTTTAACTGATACGGTTGTACCATTTGGATACAATGCCCAGCCTGGTTGGATAAATGCCTATACCGATAGTATTGGCATTCAAGCTCAAATACCTAATGATCCATCACTTCCATTGAATAGACGAGGCGGAGTTGATATTCAGATTAAAAATATTACCCGTCCACCATCTGAGTGGGTTACCATATCCAATATTGGATCATTATATGGTGATAGTTTGGAAGTTTATGGTGACCAAATATTCTACCGCAGCATGGCTGAAATCACTAATGTGTCTGATACTACAGATGGTTTCGTGCCAGATCAGGATATGAGACATGGTGATACATTAATATTTCGCTTAGTTTTGTCGGACCGGGTCGGAAATTCAACAAACTTTATCGCCAGTAGAACCATGTTGGTATTTGATCCGATCCAGCCAAAGATCATCAATTTAAACAGTGGCAATATGGTTACAGAAACGGCCCTGATATCAACCGATAATATCAATGCCGGATGGTCTGGTTCCGTCGATTCCGCTTATGCGGGATTCGGGGGTTCTGGTATAGCGGAATACAGATATATGATTATGGAATATGATACAATTCCGCCGTTAGATACATTAACAATTGTTGACTGGACATCGGTTGGTATCAATGTATCTATGGATACTACTCTGGATTTGACACCGCGGAATCTTTACCAGCTTTTTATTACGGCTGTAGATTCAGCAGGCAATGAAATAGATACTACAATTACGAATGAGGATGGCAGTTTTGATGTGATACCCACACCGGTTGCGTCCCTTGTTTTGCCGCGTCTTAATTCGCCACCCATCATTGGATCATTTAATTTGAATACCGCTTGGGAAGACAGCTTATACACTGCAGAGGTTACGATAACTGACATAGATATAGCCACCGCTAAGGGTGACAGCTTTATTTACTATATTGACTGGGATACAGTCTCTACTATCGTAAATGGAAACATGAATTATCCAATACCAGATGAGGATTACCCTTTAGGTGCAACCATTACCATTGATAGTATTAATGGATTGATCACCTGGACACCTTTGCCGCCTGACACGGGGATATTTGATGTGGAAATTATTGTCAAGGATGCTTGGGATTTCGCAGATACGCTTGTTTACCCTTTAACAATTCATCCTGTTAATGACAGGCCCTATTTCCGATCAGGAGAAGCATGGGATTTGAAATATGATTTACCGGACTTACCGCTGCCTGATATTGCATTTTTTGAAGATCAGGATGCGTCCTATCTCATAAATATGACCAAGTATATTCTTGATGAGGATAATGATGACTATGCTGATATCAGCTGGCAGGCAGTTATTGAGGATACTATCAGTCAACCAGGTTATCCTAGGGTAGCACTGGTATTTGGTCCTGGTACAACTGATAGGGTGAAAGAAAACCTGCAGGAGCAATATTTGCCACAATATAAATCTAATCCTACCGGCGATGACCTAATTCTACCTGATCCATTAAACAGGTCTACGGCTAATCTAATCAATATTACTTTTAAGGATTCCTTGTCTTTTCTAGGTGACTCAACCTATGCCGTTATCAGGTCTGATTCCAACTATTGGGCAGAAGATATTCAGATCACTTTCATAGCAACAGATATTCATGAAACATTTGCTGTTGATTCCTTGCTCCTGGATGTTGTGAATATCAATGATCGACCCCAATGGATCCAAATACCTGATCAGCAAATATTTGAAAATGATACCTTGCAATTTGATTTAGGTACTTTCGTGACCGACCTGGATGATACACTGTTGACTTTCAATACTGAAATTGCAGAAAGTTGGACATTAATTAACGGTTCATGGACTAACGATACAACGGGAGCGAATCTTACAATTATACCCCCGGAGTATACATCAACCGATCTGGGAGATACTATAATCATAGTACCAAATCAAGTTTGGAGTGGGTATGCGTTTATTGAAATTATTGTTAGCGATGAGCAAGGAGCTAGTGATACAGTAATGTTTCGGTTGGATGTTGCCTATGTTCCCCGTCCACATTTAACTATTAATGTTATCCAGAATAATGCGTTTACGCACTATTTCGATGTGATTATAACAGATACGCTGCAAAAGGCTAGAAACGTAATTCTAGATATTGAAAATAACAGGGTTCATCTAGACACTTTAGATAAATTTACTTATTTAGGACATACATTGTTTCAAGACCCTGGATCCTACGACATTGAAGTCTATGCTGATGCGCTAGTGGGAGACACAGTTGTTTTACGTTCGGTAGGATTAGCATTAGCCCGGACACTAGGTCGCTGGACGGGTTACAGTCCTGATGGGTTATTTAATGTCACTGGTGAGATCGGGGCGGTGAGTATGGACCAATCTATCCTGGTGGTGGATTCCACCATGTTTAAAAAAGGGTATACGGGTAGTTATAAGCTGGGATTTGAGGATCAATGGTTTAGTAACCCGGTGGAAATATCCCTGGCAAGTTATGATGATGAACAGGCTTTGTACCAGCGTAACAGTGATAACAGCTGGACAGAGTTGCTTTCCTACAGCCAGCAGGGCCGGATAAAGGCCTATACGGATAAGATGGGTTATTTCCGTTTAGGACGGAAGACAGTTATTGTACCTGGACTAACGAGTTTAGGCCAAAACTATCCGAACCCCTTTAACCCGGTAACAAATATAACCTATGATGTGGGCTTTGTAGATGGCCCGCAGCAACAGGTCAATCTATCGGTTTATAACCTACTAGGACATGAGGTAGTTACATTGGTTAATGAACAGCGCAGTATTGGCCGGCATAGCATTAAATGGTACGGCCGGGATAAGAGCGGTGTGAGCGTTGCTAGCGGTATCTACTTCGTTCACATGACTACTAGTGCCGGCCAGGTACAGATTAAGAAGGTGATGTTGCTGCGATGAGTTACAATAAACTATTTATAACCATTACAGTACTAATGCTCATATTTGCTGCTTGCCGAAAGCAGTGGAATGCAACTGAGGAGGATATGGCTAACTACGGCTGGACTTTATATGAGCAGGGGGACTATTTAGGTAGCTATGAATGGTTCAGTAATTCTGTCCTGGAAGATATGAATTACCAGGATGGATATAATGGTTTGGGTTGGTCCTTTGGTAAGTTGGTGGAACTGGACAGTGCCATTTTGGCATTTGAAGAAGGACTGACCAAGCCTCAAAACCCCCGTATTCTCGAAAATGTGTCCCATGATATCTTAGCTGGACTGACCTTTGCACATAGTGCATTGAAACATGATTCCAGCGTGGTAAACTATGGAGATTCTTTAGTCTGGTTGTTAGAACAGCAGACGGATGATAAGACTTGGAGTTTTCCTCATGATTCCACAACCAATTACCTAGATGTACATGTTATGCTAGCATTATCTTACTATGCGCTATCGGACTTTACTGAGAGTCTGGAACATGTCCAAGATATCAAGGCGGCCTTGAATCCAGCTTCACCGCCATGGATAGTTGATACGTCCACAATTACTGGTCGGGATCAACTTGCTGCCCAGATAGAATATTTACAGAATTACCTGCTGAGTAGGTAATTGCCATTATTTTGTCTGAAGCGTACTGTATAAATAATGTTAATGATATTGAAAAGTTTTGTTATATTGGTCCGTTTTAGGTGAAAAACAGAAATTCCTTAAGAAATAATAATGGATAATCTGGAAAAAATATAATTGGAAAAGTTATGAAAATAAATAATAATAAATTACTTAATTTAATTACTATAACAGTAATAATAACAGGGTTTACTAATGCTCAAAGTAAGATTAATGTAAACCGTTTACTGGATTATGGTGGCTTAAAATACATGGCCAATTCAGACAAGCCGTTTAATGGAAAAGTTTTTGAATTATATGACAATGGCCGTAAACACTGGGAAAAACGGTACATCAAGGGCATCGCTGATGGCTATTATAGAAGCTGGTATAAAAACGGTCAGGTTGAATTTAAAGGACGGTTAAAAAAGGGCGTTAAGACCGGTTTATTTACATATTATAGTGAGAATAGAAAGAAAATCAAAGAGGCCCATTATAAGGATGATATCTTACATGGTCCATTTGTACAGTGGTATCCAAATGGGGCTAAAAAAATTGAATGCAGTTATCAAAACGGTAATCTCAACACGCAATACACAAGCTGGTACGAAAATGGGCAATCACAGGAAAACACTATTTATAATAATGGGGAATTGATTGGCGAGTTTACGTATTGGTATGAGAATGGTAATACCAAAGCCAAGGGAACCTACGTTCATGGATCCCTCGATGGGAAATATAGTGCCTGGACCATCGAAGGCAATAAGTTATATGAAAAATCATTTGAATCAGGTCAACTCCATGGAATTAGCATTAGTTGGTATGAAAATGGTAATAAAAAAGAGGAAACCAATTATAGTTCTGGTACAATGAATGGGTTGGCTTCAACTTGGGCGCAAAATGGGAATTTAGAACAGCAAATACATTACAAGAATGACATCCTAGATGGTGCCAGTATCTTTTGGTATGCAAATGGATCTAAAAAGAGTGAAATAAACTACAGGGATGGTGGATTGAATGGATCGTTTGTCCATTGGTATGAAAATGGTCAAAAACAAAAGGAAGGGTACAATATTGACGGTGAAAAATTTGGTATCTATACCTATTGGTTTGAAAATGGACAAAAGCAAGAGGAACGAACCTACAGTTATGGGATGTGGGATGGGCCCAGTTCAGTATGGTTTGAAAATGGACAGAAAATGGAATCAGGCGGCTATAAAGATGGACTTTCTAACGGTGTATTCGTGCATTGGGATGAACAAGGCCAAAAGATAGAAAAAGGTACGTATAAAAATGGTAAACGTGTTGGACTGTATACTTTTTGGTACGGTAACGGACAAAAACATCAGGATCGTAATTATGTGGATGGTGTATGGGAAGGACCGACCACAATCTGGTATGAGAATGGACAGAAAAAGAAAGCCGGATTAAATAAAGCGGGCAGGGAAAATGGTAAGTGGACCTACTGGGATAAAAATGGTGTTAAGACAAAAGTCGTAAATTTTACGGATGGTAAAATGGATGGCGATCTGGTCGAGTTTACCAAATTAGGAGAAGAGGATGGTCGCCGGACATATAGTAATGGTCGATTGCAGGATGAAAGGTCCTACGAATATGAATATCATGATAATGGTGGATTAAAAACAAAAAGAGCTTTTAACAACGGTGTTAAGATTGGTCTTTGGACAATTTGGTTTGAGAATGGCCAGAAAAAGGAAGAAGGAAAATGGGAAAATAACAGCTATATGTTAATCAATCGCTGGAATAAGAATGGCAAATCTTTGGTGAAAGATGGTAATGGTGGTTGGGTTAGCAAAAATAATGACGGAACCAAAAAACGTAAACAAATGTATGATGATGGAATATTGACTATTGATTTATCTTTTGTACAAGAATATTATGAAAATGGACAGTTGAAATCAGAAAAAAGTTACCAAAATGACAAACCTGAAGGTGAGTGGTACACCTGGCATCAGAATGGCCAAAAGCAAGAGCAAGGTTTATGGAAAAATGATGAATATTTCTTAATCAATCGATGGAGTAGCGCAGGAAAGTTCCTTATCGAAAATGGAGACGGCGGTTGGGTAGCTAGAGTGTCAGATGGAAGGAAAAAATGGAAAAAAGTTTACAAGGATGGCCGAGAGATTGGCGAATGGATTTATAAATATACCAAATATGAGAGTGGCCAGATAAAATCTGAAGTCAGTTACAGAAATGGTATTCGTGATGGCGCCTGGATTGTTTGGCACGAGAATGGTCAAAAGAAAGAAGAAGGTTTGATCCGTGATGGCAGTGAAACTGGTGAATGGACATTTTGGGACGAAGATGGTAATATCACTGAAATTAAAAAGTACGACAGCAAGTGAACGTACTTTCGCTGCAATAGCTTTTACTTATATTCAGAACTTAGCGTAGATTTATTACCGTAGGAGAGGTGGCAGAGCCTGGCTGAATGCGCCGCACTCGAAATGCGGTATACACCTAGTGTATCGGGGGTTCGAATCCCTCCCTCTCCGCATATGTATAGTAAAAAATTATCACGCGCAGATTTTGATTATTGGATAACACTTGCGACACGCTGGGGTGACCTTGACGCCATGCAACATGTTAATCATGCTGCCTACCTTACATTTATGGAAACTGCCCGGCTAGATTATTATGAGTATCTAGGTTTTGAAAGTCGGAACTGGGATCACATAGAGGGTACAATACTTGGTTCCATGACGGTTCATTATCACCAACAAGTGTTGCATCCAGCTCAGTTGGATATTGGCCAACGAATAAGTAGAGTTGGACATAAGAGTTTTGATATTCTAACCGGAATATTTGTTGCGGACCAAGATATACCAGCCTTAACAGCAACATTCACTGTCGTTTCCTTTAATTATAAAAAAAATACAACAATTCCTGTACCGAATAAGATCCGGGATAAATGTAGGGAATTGTAATGGTTGGCAACCAACTAATACTACATAGAAAGCTGATTGATCGTCTGGCCTATGCCCATGATGCGAGTATTTATCGTTTGGTACCTGAAGCTGTTGCTCGTCCGGAAAATGAGAGTGATGTAAAAGATCTGCTGGATTATGCTCACAGTAGTGGAACTTCTGTAACCTTTCGCACAGCGGGTACTTCTTTGTCTGGTCAAACCGTGACCAAAGGAATAATTGCTGAGGTAGTTCGAGGATGGAAGCAGCATGAGATATTGGACAATGGTGCAGCCATTCAACTTCAGCCTGGCGTTATTGGTGGTCGTTCAAACCTGTATCTGCAACCCTATTATCGTCGTATTGGACCAGATCCAGCTTCCATCGATTCTGCCATGATTGGCGGGATTATATCCAACAATTCTTCTGGTATGGTTTGTGGTGTTAAGCATAATTCTTATCATACATTGAGGCATATCCGATTTATTTTGGCAAATGGAAACTGTTACGACACTTCCAACCCGGATGACTACGAAAAATTTCTAAATATAGAAAAAGATCTATGTACCGGATTGTTATTGTGCAGAAAAGAAATCGAGAACAACAGTACTTTGAAAAATAAAGTGCGACGTAAGTACAGAATTAAGAATACGTTGGGATATTCACTGAATTCATTCATCGACTTTAATCATCCTTTAGATATCTTTGCTCACCTATTGATAGGTGCGGAGGGTACGCTGGCATTTATCAGTTCGGTGACTCTAAATACCATACCTGATCCACCTTATAAGACTACTGGTTTGGCGCTTTTTAACGATGTAACTGCGGCCGTCGCCGCCATTCCCTACTTGAGCGATAGCGGCGCTGCTGCCGTAGAACTGATGGATTTCGGTGCCTTAAGTACGGCTAAATACCTGGATGACCCACCTTACGATTATAGAAAAATAAACCCGGATAACGCTGCCCTATTATTTGAGTATCAAAAAGATGATCCGATAGAAATAGACTTAGTAGAAAAGGATGCTAATGAACAGGTCATTGGATTGCAGGGCAATTTACTGCAAGGTATGCAGCGTCAGGCTGATCACCGTAATAAACTTTGGAAAATTCGAAAGGGCTTATACCCATCGGTGGGTGCCATCCGTAAAGCCGGTACGAGTGTAATTACGGAAGATCTATGTTACAATTATCGAGATCTACCAGAAGTTGTGAATGAGATGCGAATAATATTTGAACGTTGGCGTTATGATGACGCCGTCATTTTTGGCCATGCAAAGGATGGTAACCTGCATTTTGTTGGTTCGGTCGATTTGAATAAACCATCAGGTGTAAAATCCTTCGATGGCCTGATCAATGACTTAGCCGACCTTACAGCTGGGAAATTTCAAGGTTCATTAAAGGCGGAACATGGCACTGGCCGGAATATGGCTCCATTCGTGGAAAAAGAATGGGGCAAGGATCTATATGATATCATGCTGCGGGTCAAAGCGATTGCTGATCCAATGAGTATTCTCAATCCAGGGGTTATCTTAAACAAGGATAAAAAGGTCCATTTAAAAGATCTCAAACCGATGCCATTGGTAAATAGCATTGTTGATCTTTGTAGTGAATGCGGATTTTGCGAACATGTTTGCCCTTCCCGGGAATTAACCTTAACTCCACGTCAGAGGATCGGCATTTCTAGGGATATCAATTTAATGAAAGCAGCTGGCGATAATTCCTGGCGAACAGTGGCTCAAGATATGAGATACCAAAGCATCAGCACCTGCGCTACTGATGGTTTGTGTGCCCTTTCCTGTCCCGTGAATATCAATACAGGACATTTTACGAAAGAATTACGAGACAAAGACAACGGTCCAATTTCAAAAATTGTAGCCGGATGGACAGTGCATCATTTCAAGTTTGTGCAAACAGCTGTACGTTTTTTCAATAGCCTGCTTCATTTTACTGCAAAATATATAGGAAAAACGATTACTTATGGATTGACTCGTTGTCTAAACAGGTTGACCTTGGGAAAAACACTGCTTTGGGATCCAGATATGCCAAATACAGTTCCAAAATATGATTTGCATGTTTTAGGTAAAGGGAAACCTTATATTTATTTCACTTCATGTGTTAACCGTGTTTTCCAACCAGGTGACAAGAATGAGTCTTTGGTTGATGTGATGGGTCAGATCGCCATTTCAATGGGTATTCAATTACTGATCCCAGAAAATATCGATCATGTTTGTTGTGGTACTCCTTACAGTTCAAAAGGATATAGTGCTGCCAGCAAGGTCATGGCCAAGAAAACAATAGCTACACTCTATGATAGTTCTATACAAGGTAAAATCCCCATAGTGGTGGATACTTCACCGTGCACCTACCAACTGAAAAATTTATTACCGCTTTTGGATGATATTCATACAGAACTGTACCAACAATTGACTTTTATTGATTTGATACCATTTCTGGAAGACCTCGTTCGTAACAATCTTAATCCACAACTGCAGCGCCATTCAATTTTACATCCGACTTGTTCTACAGATAAGATGGGTGACATTGAATCCTTGCTAGCTATTTCGAATATTTGTGCCGAAAAAACAACTCTGCCAATTCATTACGGTTGCTGTGCCTTTGCAGGTGATCGTGGCTTGTTGGTTCCGGAATTATCGGCTAGTGCCACTCAATTTGAGGCAGATGAACTTTTTGATTGTGATCCTGGGGCTTTTGCTTATTCATCGAGCAGGACCTGTGAAGTTGGAATGCAGCGAGCGACGGGTCGCGACTATGAATCGATCGCACTATTGGTGCGGGACTATTTATCCCAGGAAGAGGTGAACTAGATCACTGAAAATATTCACATAATTCACTAAATTAATCCTGCATTTTTTCTTATTTTAAATAAATATTAACTGAACTAGAACGGTTATGCACGCGAAACCAAAAACCATTATCCTATTGTTTATTTTACTAGTCAGCATGGCAGGTGCTGCGCCTATTGCCAGAATCATGAAATCAGAAGGTAATGTTCTCATAAAACGGATGGGTAAATCAACGTTTACTATTCCCGGTAAACCAGGACTGGGCATTAATAATGGGGATGCGATCAAGGTAGGAGAAGAGGGCTTTGCAGTAGCTATTTTTATCGATGATAAATCTGTCATTAAAATTAGGGAAAAAACCCAATTTGAATTTATCGAATCATCCAACTCCCGAACGCTGGATGTTGAGCAGGGTACTATATTCAATGATATAAAAAAAGAAGGGCGGACCAAGACATTCCGCGTAGAAACACCAGTATCAGTTGCATCTGTGAAGGGCACTGAATTTGCAGTGGTTTCCAGCCCAGCAGGGATTGACCAAGTTTTTTGTGCCTCAGGACAATTGGATGTTCAAAATTTGATCAGTGGTCAATCCGTAGTGGTTGGGCCGGGTCAAAAAGCAATTTCCAATGCCATGGGTAATGTGATGGAACTACCTTTCACGCCAGATGATTATCCAGCAGACCCTGAGGGAGTGCAGCCAGAGATGCAGCAGACTGAACCACAATCAGAGCCTGATACAGAACAACCACAACAACAGCGACAAAGGCAGAGATCAACAGAGCAGGAACCACAGGAAGAGCCGGATGAAGAGCCTGAAGAAGAACCTGATACAGAGGAAGATCAAAGTCAGGAACAAACGGAAAGTGACGATTCATCATCAGAATCACGACCTAGAAAACCGGAGCCTAGAAAGCCTTTTGGCATGGGACTTGGCGTTGGTTCTGTAACCATTGATGGTGTACTCTATAACCAAATTGCCCTTCGGCCTGAAATAAATATTGGAAAAATTGGAATTGGACTGGACCTGGTTTTTTATATTGATAACGATGGGAATATCAAAGAAGATGAATGGGATTTCAAAAGTGATCCTGGTCGAATATTTGATAAGATATTGTTCTTACGGTGGGGAGAGGAATCAGATCCTTTCTGGGTTAAATTTGGATCCTTAGATAACGTTACTCTTGGCTACGGTGGTATTTTGAGCGGATATTCGAATATGATGGAATTCCCTACTGTACGCAGAATTGGCTTGAATACTGGTATGAATATTGCTGGCTTTGGCGGTCAATTATTCATGTCGAATATAAAAGATTTCAATCGTGGAGGAACACTCCTCGGTGTGCGCGGAACTTATAAAGTATCAGACTCGTTTCCCCTTACTGTCGGGGTAAATTTTATCACGGATATGAATCAGTTCTCTGGATTGAAGGATATCGACGAAGATACATATCCAGATATATTTGATGATTTTCCGGATAATGCAAATTTATGGAATGATACAGATGGAGACGGAATCTCAGATTATAATGGAGGACTTGAAGAACCGGAAGGTGGTTGGGATATTGATGGTGATGGAGATAATGATTTAGCTGATTGGGCAGGCGGAACAGATGTAGAAGAGCTGAAGGGGAAGCCATTCAGTCTTGCTGATAATAAGTCATCGGTTACAGGATTTGCATTTGATGTTGGTTATCCTTTGTTAAAGGGCAAATCATTTTCTTTAAATGTTTATACTGAGTTTAATTTCTTAAGTTTTCCTGAGGTTGGTTCAGATGGCGATATATTCTACAGACCGGAATACAGTGGCAAAAGTTTTTCTATACCAGGATTACGTGCAAGTTTGTTCAATTTTCTTCAATTGAATTATGAATTCCGAATTAAGAGTGGATATTTTGTACCCCAGTTTTTTGATCAGTCATATGATATTGCTCGCGTCGTACCAGAGTATATTGATGGTAGTGCTATTGTAAAAACAAAGGATATGACCTTGTTTGCAGATTCGTCTATGAATGTTGGTTTAGGAGGGCACTTTGGATCTATCAGTGCTGATGCGTTTGGATTTGGCAGTTTGTATGGTTCTTATACAAATATGACATCAGAGACGGATACGGTGAACAGTT
>CAYYXU010000048.1:0-12298 GCA_964475645.1 uncultured bacterium
AGTAATTTAAGTCGTTGGCAGCGTGTACAGTTGGCTCGCCATCCTGAACGTCCTTTTAGTATGGATTATATTGAGGCGATTACGACAGAATTTGTTGAATTGCACGGGGATCGTAGATTTGCAGATGACACAGCATTGGTTGGTGGAATTGGAAAAATTGATGATCAGTCTGTTGTTTTGATTGGCCAACAGAAAGGCCGTAACACAAAGGAGAACCTGTACCGTAATTTTGGCATGATGCGTCCAGAGGGGTACCGCAAAGCATTGCGTTTAATGAAATTAGGGGAAAAATTCAATATACCGATCGTTGCGCTTGTAGATACGCCGGGAGCCTATCCTGGTATTGGCGCAGAAGAACGGGGCCAAGGAGAGGCGATTGCTAGAAATTTAATGGAAATGGCCAAGCTGAATGTTCCGATTTTGGCCACTGTAATCGGCGAAGGTGCAAGTGGTGGAGCCCTGGGTATTGCTATCTGTGACCGTTTGGTTATGCTTGAGAATACTTGGTACTCGGTGATTAGTCCGGAAGGCTGTGCATCAATTCTTTGGCATGATGCCAAGAGAGCGCCTGATGCAGCTGATGCCATGAAAGTGACACCTGTTGATCTTAAAGAAATTGGGATTTGTGACCGTATCGTTGAAGAGCCTGTTGGTGGTGCACACCGTAAACCAGATACGATGACTGCTATTTTGAAAAATGTCATCCTAGAAGAACTTAATCTTATCGAAAAGGATAACCAGGATGCTTCCTTTCTTGAATCAAGAATACAGCGTTATGAAAAGATGGGTATCTATCAGGATCCAGAATGATACAATTTGAGTATCGCACCAAAGTCTACTATAAAGACGTTGATCAGATGGGGATCGTCTATTATGCCCGTTATTATGAATATTTTGAAGCTGCCCGTACAGAATTATTGAAATCCCTGGGCATCCGTGTAACAGTAATTGAGAATGAGGGTTATCTTTTACCGGTAATAACGAGTCACTGTGATTATAAAGTTGGTGCCAATTTTGAAGATACTCTGGTAATAAATACCATTATCAATGATCAACCAAAGTCACGATTGCGAATTGATTATGAGATTCACCGGGACAATTCGAATGAGTTATTAGTTAGCGGATATACGTTACACGCTTTTACAGATAAATCTGGCAAAGCCGTAAAACCGCCAAAACAATTGTTGGAGACACTAAAGAAGAACTTATGATGTGATTAATCTATTGGTTCCTGTCGTGAATGACTTTTGTTGATTAGGTAGACAGCTATCATAGTCATTATTCCACCTATCATGGTGGTTATTTCCAAACGTTCCCCGATTAACAGCACACTGAAAAAAAGAGCTGTGACTGGTACCATAAATATAAATGCACTGGCTTTTTCAGGTCCTAGCCGGGTAGTCCCAAAAAAATAAACTGTAGTTCCAAATACCATAGCGCCCGCAGACAGGAAAAACATATTTACCCAAAAGATCCAGTCATAGGTGAATATTAATAAAATATCTTTATTCCATGTCGCGCAAAGGTAAATGAGGGTAGAAATTGTATAGACCCAAAAACTAAATGAAAGAGTAGAAACATGGGCATGGGACCGACCTGATATTATCGACATAATCCCCCATGAAACAGAAGCGCAAATGAAAAATAAATTGCCGTTAGAAATGATTTGTTCTAAAGACAATGTCCAGGCCTGCAATACAATTACACCGCCAGTGAAGCCTAGTATCAAACCAATGATATCCATACGGTAGACAACTTGCTTCATTAGCAATACAGAAATAATGAATGTAATAATCGGATTGAAGGTCGGGACGATAATGCCACCGACGCTGGCAGATCCTATATTAGTACCCATGAAAAAGAAAATATTGTATAGAGAAATAAACACGGCACCTGTTAAGATATATTTCATGCCCTGGCGCGTAACCCGGAAATTATTACCGGTTAACCATAGTACTGGAATCATGGTAATACTAGAAAAGAAAAAGCGCCAGAAGGCCAGCACAGATGATGGACAATAATCACTTAGAATTTTTGCGTTAGTCCATGATAAACCCCAAATTGTCATTGATAATAAGAGTGTCAGGTATAAGCTGAATGGCGCGCGATTATTCAATCTGGAGTTGAAAAATATTTTGGTCGATTATCCTAAAAAAAGCCAGTTACATCCGAAAGACGGGGAAATTCCTGTCCGGACTAGGCATATTATTCACAGCCTGCAACGCTTTTATAAGAATAATCCGTGTTTCAGTTGGATTAATTACGCCATCATCCCAGAGTCGCGAGCTGGCATAATATGGATGTCCTTCTTTTTCATATTTATCCATAATGGGCTGTTTAAGTTCTTCAAGTTCTTGCGTTGACACTTTTTTTCCATCTTTTTCCATCTTTTCTTTCTTGATAGTGGCCAGTACATTGGCAGCTTGATCCCCACCCATCACTGATATTCTGGCGTTGGGCCATATCCAACAAAATCGCGGTTGATAGGCCCGTCCAGCCATGGCATAATTTCCCGCACCGAAACTGCCACCAATTATTACAGTTAGTTTGGGAACATTCGCTGTGGCGACGGCTTGAACCATTTTGGCACCATTTTTGGCTATGCCGTCTTGCTCTGCTTTTTTGCCAACCATGAAACCAGTAATATTTTGTAAAAATAGAAGCGGTATCTTTCTTTGGCAGCAAAGCTCTATAAAATGGGTTCCTTTCAACGCGCTCTCACTAAACAGCACACCATTATTAGCAACAATACCTACTGGAAACCCACCGATCTTGCAAAAACCGGTGACCAGCGATTTACCGTAAGAGGCTTTAAATTCTTCAAAGTTTGACCCATCTGTAATCCTAGCGATAATCTCTAAAACTCTAAATGTTGTTCTGTGATCTTTGGTTAGGATGCCCAATATTTCCTGTTGATCATAGGCTGGTTCTTTAATCTCAGCAGGGCTTACAATGTTTGATTTTGGTAAATGATCAATGATCCCCCGAATTTTTCCCAGTGCATCATCATCATTCTTCGCAAAATGATCAGCGACTCCACTGATTCGGGTATGCATTGCCGCACCACCAAGCTCTTCTGCTGTTGATACCTCTCCAATAGCAGCCTGAACGAGAGGTGGACCACCAAGGAAAATTGTACCCGTTTTATCCACAATAATGGCTTCATCACTCATGGCAGGTACATAGGCTCCGCCAGCAGTACAACTACCCATTACAGCGGCGATCTGTGGGATTCCAGCAGCACTCATCTGTGCTTGGTTGTAAAATATGCGTCCAAAATGATCACGGTCTGGGAATACACTATCTTGTTTGGGTAGAAACGCACCCCCGCTATCAACCAGATAAATACATGGCAAACGGTTTTCCATGGCTATTTCCTGGGCTCGGAGATGTTTTTTTACAGTGAGGGGATAGTATGTACCGCCTTTTACGGTGGCATCGTTGGCTACAACGACACACTGTCTGCCATGAATTGAAATAAGTCCAGTTATGATACCTGCTGCCGGTAATGTATCATCATAGACTTGATACGCAGCCAGTGTGGAAAATTCCACAAAATCTATATCGGGATCTTTGAGATTTTCGATCCTTTCCCTGGCAGTTTGTTTTCCCCGTGCTTTATGTTTTTCAATACGCTTAGGTGGACCCATTTTGCGAATTTCTGCGAGGACATCTTCCAAATCATCGGCAAGCCCTTTATGATAATCATAATTGGATTTGTATTTATCAGATGATGGGTTTATTCGTGATTCTATTTTTGCCATTGTTGAAATTTACGTGAGTTTGAAAAGCAATAGTTTAAATAAAAAAGGCACGGTTTAACGTGCCTTTTTAGTTAATAATAACAGGTTTATTAAAAATAGAATTTTCTGTTATCAACTATCTCAGCTTGGTCTAGTTGATCTTGGTACCAGTTCTGAAAATTTTCGTTTTGTCTTTGGCTACGAATATTATTGTAAATGACATCTCGTTTTATTTCAAAATCAGAACTATCAATGGCCGAGATATCAACAACTTTTACTATTCCATATCCGCGCGTTGTGCTTATCGGGCCAATCATATCACCGGTACGTGCATTTAAAAGCGCACCAACTAGATAATTGCTTCGGCCGATTGAATTAAAGCTACTGTTCAGCGATTTCGTATCGCTGGACACGAGATCGACATTATCATTATTATCTTTTATTGTTTGAAATGTTGATCCTTGATCAAATTGTGCTCGTAATTGCTCAGCAAGTACTTTGGCTGCGGTCAACCGACGTTCCTGGTTCAGTGAATTTTTAATTTGACCTTTAACTTCTTCAAAGGATCGGGTTCCTTCAGGTACTATGCTATCAAGCCTGGCTACGATGAAATAGCGATCATTTTCTAAAGGATCTGATATGTCATCCAACTGGCTATCATAGGCGAAACGAACAGCATTTCGAAAAGGACCAAAAATGCGCAACGCACTGGAACCTGCAGTGATGTTAGAAGCTTTTTTGGTTTCTACCTGATGCGAATCAACTGCAGCGGCGAACCCAATGGTTGGATCGGATGCATCGTAACTGAAGAGCGTGGATTTGCGTTTCAATGCATCACGGGTATTCGACCCCATTTCGATTTTTAACAAAATATGAGACGCATTTAATTCTTCCTTATCATCAGTGGTGCGGTGGTCATTGACCTTGATGATGTGATAACCAAAACGGGATAAGACTGGACCGATAATATCTCCAGTAATAGCTGCAAATGCCGCATCCTCAAATGGTTTGACCATTTGACCTCTGCCAAACCAGCCTAGGCTGCCACCTCTGCCAGAGTCAGGACTTACCTGGTTTCCAGGATCCTGGGTGTGAATATTAGCTAATTCACCGAAATCAGCCCCTGTATTTAGCTGATCCATGATGGCTGAACAATCGCTAAGGACACGGTTCGTATCTCCTAATGATGGTTTCTTTTCCCAGGCAGCAATTTCCAGCCTCCGTGTTTCTTCGCGGTCGAAATCATCAATACGCCTGGTATATTCTTCAAATAATTCATCTTCTGTGGGATCGGATACCTCATCCTGCACAGAATTAGTAGTTACATGGATGCCTTCAATCGTATAATTAACATTCTGTTTAATATAACTTGACCACACATCATCTTCTGTGATCATCACACCTGCATTGATCATTTCCTGCAGTTTAATATTGGGTAAATAGGTGCTTTTCATGAATTGTTCGATTTGTACCCATTCATTACCGGAAGGATTATTGATGGCCTGGTCATATTTTCCTTTATCAAAGGTACCATCCGTTTGAAACGCAGGATCGGATACTAAAAAGGGCGGTGGTATATTTTGCAAGTGGTATAAAACTTCTACATCACTAGCGCTAATATTCAGGTCATCTATGGACTGGTAAATAAGGATATCGCGAATATATTCATCCCAAACTTGATTTCGGGCTTGTTCAAAATCACGATCAGTCAGTTCGCGACCATTGTCACGGATTTGTTCCAACCGGGCTGATACAGCGCGGGAAAATTCATCAGGGGGTATTTTTTTTCCATTAACTACACCAATGGCGGTGGCTGGATCCACACGGCCAAAAAGCTGGTCAATAATATTGGCACCGCCAACTAGTCCACCAATAGAAATACTTAGCAAGAAAAGGATGAGTATTGCCCATAAAAAAATATGCATCCGGGTGCGCATAGCTGTCATTAATGCCATTTGTGATACTCTATTCGTTTTATTAAAATTGGGTGCGAATTTAGACAACCCTGCCTGCGGAAGCAATTAACATCATTGGTAGTTCAAGCGACACTAAAAAAGTAAATTTATAATTATGGGTCAAGGTATAAAATCGGACTTGAAGCAATTTAATCATAATTTGATTCATTGTACAAAATGCCCCAGGCTAGTGGAATTCAGGACTCGTATTGCGGTAGAAAAACGTAAACAGTTTATGGATTGGGATTATTGGGGCAAACCGGTCCCTGGTTACGGCGATCCAGAGGCAGCTATAGTAATTGTGGGCCTAGCGCCAGCTGCCCATGGAGGCAATCGAACCGGACGCGTCTTTACTGGTGATAAGTCAGCAGACTTTCTGATGATGTGTATGCACGAGGTGGGTATGGCCAATCAGCCTAACTCAGATCACATGGATGACGGCTTGGTATTGAATAATTGTTACATGACACCTGCCCTCAAATGTGTTCCGCCACAGGATAAACCTAACGCCGAAGAATTGCGAAATTGTTTTTCATATTTTGGGGAGGAAATGGCTATGCTCACTAAAGCAAATTGTATGCTGGCCCTGGGTAAAATCGCATTCGATACCTGCCTTCGTTTCTGGCGTCGTTCATTCGATATAAAAGTGAAGGATCATCCATTTAGGCACCATTCCATTTATGAATTACCCAATGGATTTAATTTGGTTGGGGGTTATCACCCCAGTCCTCGTAATGTAAATACAGGTAGGCTGTCCAAAGCGATGATGATAGATTTATTGAATGATGTGAAAAATTTCATCTAATTAAGAGAAATAATAAAGATATATTTTGTGCGGTAGATCATGGATTTATTGGATCATGCCATGTAAATTGATCCCAACTGTATTTAATTGTGGGGAAAGTTAGATGCTGATTGAGGAGGTCAAACTAAATTTATAACAAACATATGAGAATATTATGGTAAGGGTACTTGTAGTTTTATTATTGGTTACAAAAATTTTTTCGCAGGAAGGTGGTACATCTAATACGTCCGCAGATCAGGATACCATGCGGTTGGATAGTACCATACCAAGTACTGCTCCCGTGGCTGTAGTTGAGGGCTACAAAGTCGTTCTTCGAAAAGCGAGAATTCCCGGTAGAAAAAAACGATTCGGTAAAATGCTTTTAAGTCCTATTGATGCAAGCGCTCAGCAAAAACTGAGTCAGAAAGTTGATCTTTTATTAGACGCTGCAGGCGGTGATACTCTTTCGTTGGAAGCCCGCAAATCCTATGACGTAAATAAGGATAAGATATCTTTTAACTGGTCCTCTATGAGCGATGTGGATTTCAAGCAGCAGAATCAAACAGCTATCGGGTTCCGCATTCCTGAGGTAATGCTCGAACAGATTTTCCTGTTTAAACTAACCTTAAATGATGGTCGGTATAACACCGAATACTTCGTTGGTATCAAAACAAAACCAGGTCAAATTGCTTCTTCCAAAGGAATTAAACATCAGGTGGTGCAAGGTGGTGACAAGGTGCAGATATCTGCGATTGGTTCTGGTGGCATCCGTAATAAGGATCTATCCTACCTGTGGCGAGCTCCTGATGGAATCGCACTTTCTTCAAATACAGAACCTGATATATCATTCAAGGTACCTACTACAGATACAGACTCTCATTATATCCTGTTTTTAGCTATTAGCGGACCAACTGGTGAGGTTGTGGGTCGAGACTCAGTTCGGGTAACTGTAAAAAGTAAATCCAAGAACAAAAAAGCTATATTGCAGGGTATAAACACGAAATTACTGCCGGCTGCAAGAGTGGCGCAAATTAATCAATTTTTACAAGCGACTATTCAACAAGGTGGTTATATTGATGTCTTGGACCCCGAATTGTATGCTAGCATGGCAGCTTCGCCAAAAAATTATTTTTATCCAGGTGACTACCAGAAACCGGCAAATTCACCTTTCGAGCCGGTATTTAATATGCGGTGTAATTCTCTCGCTGATGCTACCGAGAATAGCCTGGCTATTGGTGGAACGGATGTGATCGCGTGGGATTTTAAGAAAAATGATGTCCTGAAATTAAATTATTATTCTGTGTATAGTACAGCTAGTGGGGTACCTCCCAAGAACGCACTGCAGAGTACAGATGTACCGCTCAAAATGGCTGATCAGATTAACCTGTCTACCACCATTGTGTTGAATGATCAGGGTGATCCAATTGGTATGACTGATATTCGGCCTTCCGTCGAAAAAGCACTGCAGGAATTATTTTCCGGTAAAAAGGCACAACCAAATCGGAAAGATAGAAAAGGATCAAATGACTTGAAAACTAGGATCCAGGAAAGTATCACTGACACAATCGAATTTTATAAAACACACCCGGAAATACTGGCGGTTACCGCCCTTATTGTCGGAGGATTAACTATTGCCATTTTTGGAGGGGATAAAGATTTGGGCATGCCGCCCGATTTTCCTTTTGAATAAAAATTATCGTAATTAGAAGACGATATTGAATTAATGATAAAAAAATCAACAAAGTAATTAAAAGGAGTAGTATCATGAAAAACTACATTCTTGCATTATTATTAATACCTTTGCTTGTGCATGGACAGAAATTCCGTGAGGGCGAGGTAAAATTAAATATAGAAGCTGAAACGGAAGCTATTACACCGACAGCAGTAACATCGATGGAAACGGTGCCAAGGCTCCTTTCCTATCAGGGGTTTCTGACAGTTGGGAACGCTGGTCCTGTAAGTGATGGTCAGTATACGATTAATTTTCGTCTTTTTGATCAGGAAGAAGGAGGGACAGAATTTTGGAGTGAGACTCACCTATCAACTATTTCTGATGGACTTGTTACAGCTCTACTGGGTTCCAATGGTCAACCTATCGAAACTGTACCGATGAATTCCTATCTGGAAGTTGAAATCGATGGTAATGTTCTATCGCCGCGACAGCAGATTACATCTGTGCTGTATTCAGTAATCTCGGATTCAACGAATTTTGCCAAAGGTTATACCAATACAGTTGATCTATTTGATACTCTCAGTTATTTTGCTCTGAGGGACACCCTTAATTATTTCCCACTGACCTCGCAATTGTCTGCGGTTGCTTTTAGCGGCGAATATGACAGTTTATTGAATTTACCTAACCTGGTCCAATATGCCGTGACAGATACATTAAGCTACTATACTACATTGGATAGTCTTGATCATTATGTCATGGATACTTCTCTGTCTGAATATATTGGCACTATCATCCAGCCTTTTGATTCAGCGTTAACTCAAATTAGTGACCTTCGTTATCCTCTTTTTGATGGAGGAGAGCTTATTGTTTGGGATGGGGAACAATCAAAATGGGACGCATTAAGTGACATTGAAGGGGGAGAACTTCTTGTTTTTGATGGTATACAGTCGAAATGGGTCGCAATAAGCGGCGCCGAAGCTCGGGATACCCTGGGTCTAGAGGATATGTCAATCCAGCGTCCGGACAGTGTGATCATATCCGGTGGAACGATTGTTGGAATCGATGACATCTCAGTAGAGGATGGTGGGACCGGTGCGTCTGATGATTCCACCGCACGAGTTAACTTGGGCTTGAGAATAGGTACTGATGTCCAAGCGTGGGATCAGGATCTACAAACAATTGGTAATCAGGTTCATTCAGCCAATGAAAATACTAAGCAAGTCTTAGTCAGTCATGGATTTTACTGGTCAGCAGTAACTGCTGATTCGGCTAGGACTGATCTTGGTCTGAAAATTGGTCAAGATATCCAAGCATATGACCAGGATTTGCAAGACAATTCTAGATATATGATTGATGGTGATGGTGTTAATGGACAATTTTGGTCTTCTGATGGTATCGAAAGGGGTAAATGGAAAACTTTCACTGAAAAATTCGAATTCACTGATACTACCCTAACAGTAAAAACTGGTACCAATGCTGGTGATATTGTTGAGCTGGGAATAGGATCTAAACTCCCAGCGGTAGATGGTTCACAATTGTTAGAACTAAACGCTTACCAGTTAAATGACTCAATAGTTAGTAATGAGGAATATGAAATGTTAGATGGTGTCCGGACTATTAGTGGCGCTGATGGGCCTGGTGGCAGGATACAAACCCAGTTGGATAGTAAAGCAAAAATTGGCGATAATTCAGATATTACATCAATCACAGGACTAACCACTATGCTAGCGGTAAATCAGGGTGGAACCGGTGGGCCTGATGATTCAACTGCGCGAGTCAATTTGGGCCTTGTAATAGGTCAAGATGTACAGCAACAAAGCGTTCATTTACAGGACCTGGCAGATGATGGCATATTAGATGCGGATAGAGTTGAACATGGCGAATATTTTATCACAACACCAGGAAATAATGGGTGGCAGTGGACGTCAGACGGAACTGATGAAGGATATTGGGCGCCTGGCGGGGATATTGCCCATGTTTATACTGATGCTGACAGGGGTCTTATTATCAATGGCGGCAGTGTAGCAGAGGCTGGTAGCGTTTATATTAACATTGATGCTGGTAGTGCGGTGAACCAAATACCCCGGCTTGAATATTCCTCTAATTGGGCAGGTGGTGCCTTGCCTCAGGCGGATGCTTCAAATCTTCTATTTATAAAGGCTCATCAAATTAATGCAAATGTAGCGGATGCTGATGACTTCCCTGTTTCCGATGAGCAGTTTAATTTATTAAGTAATCTCCGAGAAAACGCACATCCTACTAATGCGAGACTATCGTTTGGTCAAGTACAGGATCAATTAGATGAAAAACAGAAACGAAGTAATGTATTAGATGACATTGATACGTCATCTGCAAATGTATCTAGCAATGACTTATTGATCTATAAGGACAATGCTAGTGGTTGGGAATTGCTTACGGAAGAGGAAGGCGAAGTTACTGCGAGCAGGGTGGAATTTGGTGATTATTTCATTAATGGTGCCGGTATAAATGGACAATTCTGGTCCTCTGATGGATCTGGAAGCGGATTATGGAGAACCTTAGACGCGCACTTTATTATAGGTGACAGCACTTTAGCAATAAGAACTGGTACCAATGCTGGTGATATTGTCGAGCTAGAAATAGGGTCCAAGCTCCCAGCGGTGGATGGTTCACAATTATTAGAGCTAACTGCTTACCAGTTAAATGATTCAACGGTTAGTAACGACGAATTCAACCAATTAGCTAATCTAAGAGTTGTATCTGATGCTAGTACTGATACAGCAAGCACACACTTTACATTTGGCAATATTCAGGGCCAATTAGATGCCAAGCAAAATTGGAACAGATACCTGGATGACCTTGCAGATGGTGAACTCACTGCTACTGCGGTTGAATACCACCAATTCTTCATTACGGAACCTGGTTCTACTGGAAAAGTATGGACTTGGGAACCTTCACTAAGTAATCCCTATGGTGGTTTCGGGCTCTGGAAATTGCCTCCAGGCGCCCAGTCACTTGGTCAATTAACCGATGCCAGTACAGAAGGAGATGAAAATGTTTTTATTGGAAACCTTTCCGGAGAAGACATTACTACTGGAACAGCTAACACCGGTCTTGGGGAAAATGCATTAAACAATGTAACTACTGGCGATGTTAATATAGGTATAGGTGCTAATGCTGGTTCAGCAATTACAACAGGTAGCGGTAATATTCTCATTGGATATCAAGCAGGTAGTGACCTTTCACCTGGTACTAGTAATAAGCTGATTATCGATAATAATAATCCGGCTGTTGTTGAGCCTAACCCTCTAATTGAAGGATCATTTCTTTCGGCTGACCGGGGATTAAACCTGGATGGAACCATGCTGATAAAGGGTAATCTTTATACAGGTAGTGACTTTTTCTTATCTACAGTAGATGGAAGTAATAATGTTGCTAGTAGCCAATTCTCTATCGTGGAGAATTTAGGTGATGTTACAATTACAAATAAGACGGCTGACAAGAAAATAAAATTTGTTGTTGATGATGGGGTTGGTGTCGATAGCGAACTACTGGTATTGAATGGAGGTAACAACAGGGTAGAAGTTACAGGTACAACTAAGCTTACTATTGGTGATGAATCTGGAACCTACATCGATGCCACGTTAAGTGGAACACAATTGAATCTCAAGGGTGCGGAAAGAGTGTTGGTTGGTACAAATTATGATGGGTCTGGGTCAGCGGTACAGCTAAAAGCGGACAGTGTTTACCTGACAGGTGACGTTGTGTATATTGATGGCGATGCCAAAACTACTGGTCGTGCCGAATTTGCTGGAGCAGTGCAAGTTGATAATACGATAACAGTTGGTGTAGATAATACAGGACATGATGTCACGTTCTTTGGCGCAACTGCAGGGAAACAAATGAAGTGGGTACAGGCAAATGATGAATTAGTAATGGTAGGAGATACAAAATTATCATTCCACGATGCAGCAGGAGGTGAAAATATTACCGCTCCTGGAAATGGATTCTTGGATATCAAGGCAGGTACGACCGTAGATATTACTGCTACTGATACTGTAAAAATAGAAGCTCAAAATATAGTCATTGATCCAGGAACCGAAATGATTGTTGATAGCGACTTTAAAGCCCGCGGCAAATTAACAGTTGTTGATGGAAGTGATTC
>CAYYXU010000049.1:0-12158 GCA_964475645.1 uncultured bacterium
TGTGCCAAAATTAATTTTCAATAGAAATCGTTATTTACAATTGAAACTCAAAGCGTTTTATTTGCCTATTATTTTCTTCCGTTAATGCTCTGAATGAACACACTCGCTAGGAATCCGTTCACCAGTAGTCAGTAATGCCCACTTCCAGATTGGTATATGTTTTTTTAGTTCAGCTATAAACCAAGTCATAGCATCTAATCCTTCTTTACGGTGTTTAGACCATATCACTATATGGAGACTTATTTCACCAATACCAATTTGCCCAACCCGGTGCCGACAGAATAAATCATGGATGGAAAATTTACTGACTGTTTTTTTCGCTAATTTATTTAATTCGGTTTCTGCCATCCCTTCATAGTGTTCATATTCCAGTGCCAGTATGGGCTCGCCGTGTTCAGTGGACCTAACACGACCATTAAATACAATTTCAGACCCATCATTATGCCGTGAATCATCCGCAGGAAAAGGAACAATTTTACTAGGAACGATCTCTGCTAGGATCATTCAGCCTCCTTGCACTGGTGGTATAAACGCCACCTCATCACCATCATCCAATGGGACTGGTTTAGAAACATATTGTTTATTTACAGCAGTGCGAAGGGTGACATCATCTAGTGCACCAGCGCTTTTTTCCCGAATCATTGTTTCAAGGTCTGCTGTGGTGGCCCCTGAATTAAGGTCTAAAGCAAGTTCACTTGTTCCGACAGCATATTTTACTTGAGAAAAACATTTTACAAAGACTTTCATCTATTTACTCCAACATTTATGGTATTTGTTTCATGAGTTATACCATCATAGAGAAGCAATTTACCGCTTAGGTTTGGTTTTAAACCGATAATGATCTTTACTGCTTCCAGAGCCTGGATATTGCCAATTATTGCAGGCAGCATACCGAGGACACCTGCTTCTGCGCAAGTATCACCACCAGTAGCATCTGGGGTGAATATATGTTCGTATCCAGGGCCACCATTATGATTTAATACTGCAACTTGTCCTTCAAAACGATACAAGCCGCCATACACCATTGGAATACGTGCAGTTTTCGAAATATGATCAATCACCTGCCTGGTTTTTATATTGTCTGTTGCGTCAATGATCACATCCGCATCTTTAAGTAATTCCTGTCCATTGGATTCATCCAAGGTTCTTCCCTCGGCAATAACCGTTAGTTTCTCATTAAGCTTTTTTAAACTTTTACATGCTACAGTTACTTTCGATCGGCCAATATCATTTATGTTGTAAAGCGGTTGACGATGAAGATTAGATAATTCTACCACGTCGCCATCGATTAATTGCAAGTTTCCTACACCAGCAGCAGCTAGTGTCTGGGCGGCAGGACAGCCCAGCCCCCCCATGCCTACAATGGTAATTTTTGAATCCTGTAGTTTTCGCTGACCAGCCATCCCTATTTCTGGTAATATAGTCTGTCGCGACCAGCGGCTCAGGTCCATTTTATCAGTTTGAAATGCTTCCCACGATTGCACACCACCAAGCAAGCTGTAAGCATTCTCAAGGTTTTTTTCAACAATCAATTCTTCTGTCAGGACACCAAACTGGCATATCAGAACAAGTGATTCTTTTTTCCTGTCAGGCAAATTCTCTGCAGTTGCAATAATCGCTTCCAATCCGCTTAATGGGAAATTATATCGTTGTTCTTCCGGCCTAATGTCTGCTGCTACAAAAGATCTACCTGTAGAGACCCAATTGTGGAGTTCTTGGGGGGTAATAATCATGCGATCGATTTCCAAGGTAAAAGGCGTACTCGAATTTGGTCACCCTTCATTAGAGGTTTATTGCCTGGTTCGGCGATAATAATACAATTTGCTTCTAGAGAAGATGTCAGCATGTGGGATCCAACCTTTTTAGTCGGTGCACAGATCAATTGACCATCATCGGACCAGGTATTTCCAAAAAGATACCTGGTTTTTTCTTTTTCATGAGGGAAAGATTCATCCAACACAGCGGATAATGTGCTTGATCTCGTTTGCCCTGACATGATTTCTAAAACCGGCCAGACATATTCCATAAATCCAATGAAAGCAGACACTGGATTACCTGGCAATCCAAAAATTAACGCTTTTCCTCTACTACCAAAAAATAATGGTTTACCTGGTTTTTGAGCTACTTTCCAAAAGTGTTCCTTGACATTTAATTCCATTAGCACATCCCGAACATAATCGAACTTTCCCATTGAAACGCCGCCAGAAGATATAATCATATCACAACTATAAAATGCATCAGTTAAAAATGCTTTCAGCGAAGCTTGATTATCCCTTATTACACTCTTTAGATTGACCTCAGCGCCAGCACGCCTAACTAAATCTTCAAATACGTATAAATTCGAATTATAAATCTGACCTGGTAATAGATCATTACCCGGTTCAACTAATTCATCCCCTGTTGCAAATATTGCCAATCGAGGTTTTCGATATACACGAAAATCATTGTACCCAAAAGTGGCCAATGTTCCAAGTTCTGCAGTTGTAATACAGGATCCATTATTAACAAGTACCTCACCTGACTGTATTTCTTCTCCTACTCTGCGGATATGTTGTCCTGCTTGAACTTCTGTATACATTTGTACTTCAGGGCCACTTTCATATCCACTGCTATATTCAACCATAACAATTGCATCTGCACCTTGAGGTATTGGAGCGCCTGTCATACATTGGACACATTGACCCGTATCCACTATTACATCGCCTGGCGATCCAGCAGAAACAACACCAACCATTTTTAGAGCAACCGGACTATTTTTACTTGCACCTTTTGTATCTGATGCCCGGACAGCGAAACCATCCATGGCACTGTTATTAAAACGCGGTTGAGGAAAAGATGCTACTATGTCTTGGGCAAGGACTCTTCCTTCTGCAACATTGATTGAGACCTTTTCCTGAGGAACAATGGAAATGTGATCATCAATTATCTTGCCCGCTTCCTTGACTGAGATCATGGCCACAGCCCCACCAGGTCTAATGCTGTACGGATAGCAGCGACAACCAGCACCACAGCTAGAAGTCGACGAATCATCTGGTCTGAAGCGTGGTTCGCACCAAACCGAGTCCCTATAAATCCCCCAATCAATACAAATATCGAAAACTGAATTATCAAATCACTGTCAAGTTGAGCCTGGCCTGAACTAAACGCCCCCGCCAGAGCTGCAATAGAATTAACGATGATAAACAACGCACTGACCGCTGCAGTTGTCTTAGTGGATGCCCAACGTTTGAGGATTAGCAGTGGTGACAGGAATATTCCGCCCCCAACTCCAACAAGTCCTGATACAAATCCCAAACCTGCGCCTACAGAAAGACTAAGGATATAGGACGGTGGATTGTAAATGTTACTATCAATATTTGCAGCCATCGCTAACCGCCATGCCGCCCATAAAAGGGTAAAAGACAAAACAGTGTCAAATAACCAATCAATGATCGGAAGATAGGCGCCCACATATGCAAACGGTATGGACGTCAGTATAAAAGGCTGAATGAGTTTCATATTGAAAAACCCTCGCCGACTGTAGTGATATAAACCTATGGATGCCACCACAAGATTAAGACAAAGGGCATGAGGTTTTAACCAGACAGCGCCGTGGGACGCAAAAATCGAAAGAGATAGGACGGCCAAATATCCGGAAGCACCGCCGTGGCCTACAGACCCGTAAAGAGCAGCAATAACCGCCAGAGAAAAAAGAAGTTCAAATTGTAGATCCATGTTAGTGTCTTTGTCCTAAAACCATAGAAAAGACGTGTAAAAAACTAGGCATCAGAACCGTAATTGCATCCTTAGCAGCCCCAGGGCTGCCAGGAAGGCAGATGACAAAAGTGTCGCCAATACGGCCGGCCAATAATCTTGACAGCATCGCTGTGGAAGTTTTGATTTGTCCGTAACTGTGAAGCGCCTGCTCAACGCCGGGCAACCGTTGGGTCAACAGTGGCTCAACTGTCTCAATAGTGACATCATGGGGCCCAACGCCGGTTCCACCAGAGGTCACCACCAATTCAAAACCTTTACTTTTTAGATCCTCAATAACCATCTTCAACTTGGGGCCGTCATCGGGAATTACGTCACTGTGATCAATCTGGCAACCGTATTTGGCGAGTCCTTCTTTCAGGATCTGTCCCGAAGTATCCTCACTTTTACCTTCATGTACTGATTGCGAAAGTATAAGTACTGCTGTCTTTGGTGAAAAATCGGAGTGTTGACCACTTTTTCCTCCCTTTTTTTCCACAAGATGGATATCGGAAATGGTCATGCTTTTATCAACAGCTTTACACATATCATATATGGTTAATGCGGCAGTGGCAACAGCGGTCAATGCTTCCATTTCCACACCTGTAGCTTCCGTTGTTTTTACTACAGAGTGAATAGTTATCTGATCACTTCCCAGTTCAAATTCCAAGTCCACCCAAGATAAATTTAATTGGTGACATAAAGGTATAAGCTCGGCAGTTTTCTTGGCTGCTTGAATGCCCGCGATCTTGGCCGCAGTTAACACATTACCCTTGGGTAATGTGTCATCAGTAATGGCTGCGATTGTATCAGGCAAAAGACCAATTTTTCCTTCTCCTCTAGCCGTTCTAAAAGACACATTCTTGTCTGTTACATCGACCATCTTCACAGCGCCTTTTTTATCCATATGACTGAATTTTCCCATGGCTACCCTCCTATTTTGGTCATTGATTGCGTGGGGTTATTAGCTGTTTCCTGTGCAGCCCAACCATCAAGTGATTTTTGCCACATGGCTTGTAAAAAAAGATCAGCAATATCTTTGTCTGATCCACCTTTTCGGATGGTGTCTCGCACGCTGAAATTGTTTTTAGCATAAAGGCAGTTTCGGATTTGTCCTGTAGCCGTTAAGCGAATACGATTACAGGCACCGCAAAGATCCCTGGAATACGATGGAATAACAGCTACTTTCCCCTCGTAACCTGGCACATTAAAAGTGATGAATTCTGTGGCACTGCCCGAGGTTGTTTTAATCTCAGGAAACAAATTTATTAATTCAGCTTTAATATTTTCTGCCCTGAAAAATTTTCCTGTTTTCCAGATCTGCTGGGCATCAAAGGGCATTAGCTCAATAAAGCGAACGGTGATAGGGTAATCTTTTGTCAGGTGAACAAAGTTTGATAATTCATGATCATTGAAACCCCGTAGTGCAACAACATTAACCTTGATCGATGGGATACCTACTCTTTTCGCTGCTTCAAGCCCCTTGCAGGCTTGATCGACATAATCTCGGCGTGTAATGTCCTTATACTTTTCTTTTTCCAGTGTATCAATACTAACGTTTAATCCAGTGAGACCCGCGTCTTTCAATGCTTCAACAGCATTGGCAAGCAGTACGCCGTTTGTTGTTAAATTTAATGAATCTATACCAGGAATTTCCGCCGCTCCATTAACCAATTCTACTAGATCTTTCCGGAGTAAAGGTTCGCCTCCTGTAAACCGTATCTTGTTTACGCCAAGTTTAGCAGCTACTTGGACTATCCGAATAATTTCTTTGCGGGTCAGTAATTTATTTTGGGGTTCAAAGGATATTCCCTTTTCAGGCATACAATAAATGCAACGTAGATTACACTTTTCATTAACCGCAATCCGCAAATAATTAAATGTGCGGCCAAATTGATCCTTAAGCTGGGGAACCTGTGTTACTCGTTGGGCAACACTGCTATGAGTATATTTCTGTTCTACTTCTTCCATTCTCATTCCAAGTTATTCCAAGTTACCCTAGGAATCGGGAGCTAATACTGACGTTTCCCTCAGTACCGTACCGGCCTGTTACCTTATTCCATTTGAGTGAACGTAGGCACACAGGCTAAGAGAATTGTATGTGTAACTAAAATATAGCAGGAATTAGCGATTGAACCTAGATTTGATGTTCATAAGATCAATTTTGCTTTGGCTCATTAAAGAGACTACTGTTATGTTCATAGGTCTATAATATTGTGGCTATCTTTGTTATTTACTCATTACTTTCAGTAGTTCAATAGAACACCCACATAAAAATAAATGAAGACTCAAACCATCTAGTGTATCATGGCCGGAACAATTTTACAGGTTAATGTTAAATCAAAAGTTCCTGGTGAACGAGGGCTACCAAAATATGCTGTGGAGCATTCTTATGTTACTAAGCAAGGTCTAAATGGAGATTACAATAAATTTCGCCAAACAAAGAAAAAAGGCAATAAAGACATGGCTATCCTTGTATATCCTATGGAAACAATACAAGAATTGAACCAAGAAGGCTGGCCTGTTCAGCCTGGCCATGTTGGGGAGAACCTTACGGTAGAAGGATATGCACATGATACATTCAAGGTTGGACAGCAGTATATAGCAGGAAACTCAACGATTGAAATATCCCTGGAATGTGATCCTTGTACTAATCTGAGTTTACTCCCTTATGTCGACCAGAAGCATATCAAAACATTTATGAATACGGTTTTACATAGAAGAGGTTGGTACGCCCGGGTAATCAAGGATGGTGAAATAAAACCTGGAGACATATTCAAACTGATTCAATAAGTCAGCCAAGGAACTAAATTGTTTTAAGAAAATTATTTCCTACCAGCAGATTCTGCAGTGCCCTCCCAATCTGGATCCGCACAACCAATCCATTCTCCTGTCAATGTATCCAGCATTACAGCATGAATTCGTCCAAACTTCCCCGGTAACCGCCCCATTTCAACTGTATATCCTAGTTGAGAAAAATACGTACTATCATCTTCGTTCCAACTAGTTCCATCGACAACTTCTAGATTAATTCCTTCTTCCAGTGGATGTACACGGGGGGCATATAATGCTTCTGACAAAGGCATCTTATAATCAATAATATTACTGATTACATTGACAATAGATGACGGTATTCGGCTTCCTCCAGCAGCCCCCAGTGCTAAAAAGGGTTTGTCATCCTTAAAAACAATTACTGGTGAGATGTGCGACGGTACGCGCAGATTGGGCTCAACTTCCCCAAGATAGCCGCCCATTGTCTGTGCATATAGAAAACCTAAGCCAGGTGTGACAACCTTTGAACCCATCGTTGGGCCAATGGTTTGAGTTAAGGACACAATCATACCGTTTTTATCTACTACGGTTAAATGAGTAGTATGGCCATCTAGATCTTTCTGAATTTCCGGAATGCTATCTTTTTTATCTGTTGTGGATTCATCAATTACAGTTCCATTCATTAATAGTGTTTCCAGGGCTCGTTTTTTGGCCCAGGATGTAGATGTAAATCTTGCTGCATCATCCAGAATTTTTTGTTCTTTTTTATCCAAATAGGCCGCTTGAACAGCATGGTATATAGCTCGTGCCCACTCTCGCTTTTCATTCAGATTAACCGGTAATTGTTCCAGAATTTGCAGGGCCTCTATAGTAATTGCACCATAGGCTGGCAGCCATAAAGCTTTGATCCCATAACCACGATAACTGCCAGTGACAATATGGGATTTTTCAGCCCGGTAATTTTCCAGGGATTCCAGGGTTAAAAAGCCACCGTTTTGACGAACGTCCCGCACCATCGCTTGCGCAATCCAGCCCCGATAAAATACGTCTGGTCCCTTTTCAGAAATGGCCTTTAATACTTTGGCTAAATCACTTTGTATAATCCAGTTTCCTGCTTTTTTTGCAGTACTATCCTTATTTAAATAATACTGCCATGTCCCAGAAAATTCCTTTAACACCTCGTTGACGGATTCCTGCCGAAGTGCCTCACCAGGAAGAAGTGTAAATCCATTTTGAGCATAGTTAATGGCGGGATGCATTACATTTGAAAGCGGTAATGTTCCAAATTCAGATAGTCCATCAGTCAACCCTTTCACCACACCAGGAACAGCAATAGTTTGGTACCCATATTCTACACCGGCAGTATCATCAAATTCGTAAAATGCAGGTGCTTGGGTCGTAGCGTCAATTCCATGAACCCCTCCAGTGGGAGTATATATTATAATCTGGGCCCGACCACCGATACCGCTCATACTAGGTTCAACAACTGATAGCGTAAAAGCTGCTGCAACTGCAGCGTCCATGGCGTTACCTCCTGCTTCAAGAATTTTAACAGCAGCATTGGTTGCTAAGGGATGGGCTGCAGATACTACCCCATTACTGGAACGCACTATTTTTTTCTTTGGTAAGGTTTGATAAATATCATCAGTTTGATGCGCTAGGTTCGCGCAGTTGGCAAAAAACAACATTGTCAAAATAAGTAGATTTTTCATTAATCTAACTTCCATTTCATAATAATAGTCCACCTATTAATCAAGGCTGAATGCTTCGTCCCAGATGATGGAAGTAATATGCGCCCAATGCCGTTGCAAAAGCACTGGCATAACTAGACCAATTTTCTTCCGTATCCCGGATTCCTGGTTGGGGTAATTCAACCTGAACCGCACTGATAATACCACCATCCCTTGATCCATGACGAGCGGTAATGTAACCGCCACTAAAATACCGTGAGCCAGCAGGGCCAAGATCATTGACACTGGGCACACATGCATACCCAAGGCTATCCATAATTGTACCAAAACTGGTTCCTCCGCGCACAATATTGATAAACGTGTAAGCAGAAGAATCCGCCAATACTCTGATACTCGACTTATTCTTGAAGGTATTTGTACTCAATTCTTCATCAGGCAAATCCAATTCATCACCTTTAATCAAATACCCCAACCAAGTTCGCAAATCATAGAATCCATCGGGGTTTTCGCCATGGCCGTGAATATCAAATAGTATACCGCTGCCATGATTCATCGTTACCAGTTCTTTGGCAACATCCAAATAATGATGATATTCTTCCCAGGCACGCTCTGCATAGAGGTTTCCTCCTGCCGCCTCTTCAATTTCTCGATTTGCATCCAACTTCAGGCGTTCCAATAAACAGAGGATTACATGGGGTTTCCCGCCAAAGCGAGCCGTCAATGTATCCATGATTACTTTTGTCAACTGATACGTATTAATATCGGTGACGGTTGTACCTTCGGTACGGTCAGGTATTTCAGTTGGTTCTATCCAACCACCATGACCAGCAGATAAAATTATTGGCAGGGACCCTGAATGATATTCGATGTACTCTTCGCGGCCAAAATAAATCGAATCCTCGAAATAGGGACCATCGTACCCAAGTTCCGGAAAAGTATCCTGAGGAACAGTTTGTATGTAACCAGTTTGTTCAGGTTCCGGATCTTCACAGCCTATGAAAAAGGAAAAAACCAACGTAACCGCAGTCAGAAATGGAATTTTTAGTAGTGATTTGATTTTCTTCATCTGTTTACAAGGATGTTTATGAAAATATATGTGGATTCTAAAAATTAATAGCTAAAAATAAAAAGCCCCCATTATGGGGGCTTTTTATTTTCATTTCACTTTCTATAAAGTGGCCGAATTATTGTTTTTTATCTTAGCTACCGCCATTAACCTTTGTTTTTGCGTATAATCCTGGATCCTCAGTCATATTACTATTAGAAGTTAATTCATCTTGTGCGTACGGTATCCGTTCTACATGCGCTGATCCACCCGGATTCAAAGGGAACGGCACAATCAATTCTGTTTCACTATCACCGCGGAGACGTCTATGATCGTTAAAGGGCATGTAAGTGCCAAATCCAGATACATACCTTTCTTCAATAATCTCACGGAGCAGTGCTGTTTCAGCAGATACACCATCGGAATTTTCCATACCACCGGATGCAAAGTCAGCACTGACATAAGCATCATATTGAATTGTCGTATCACTATTGAATGTGGCATTCAACCGGCCACCACTGGCTAACCAGGCACGATAATCATTCAAATGGCCTAATCCATCTCCACCAGTCCGAGCTGCTGCTTCCGCCTTGATCAGCTGGTTTTCAGAATAAGTCACCATGGGCATCGGTTCAAACCGTTCAATAACACCCAAATTACCTTCCCCTGATGTCTCATCAATCTTATAGTAATTGTGACGAGCAGTTTCGTTAGTTTTGGCATTGCCTCTATAGGCGCTGGTGGTATCATTCAAAAGCTCTAATAAATAACTGCCATTATTGCCAAGATCACCCGTTCTCGATCCGGATAAAATTGCATTGAAGAGATTTTTATCACCTTCTGATACAGCAGCATCACCGCGGGGAATAAAGTTCATATCACCTGCAGAAGACGAAATACCCATATTGGCAGCGGTCAATGCAGTTGAATAATCACTTTGAATTAAGGCATAACGGGCCTTAAGCGTATATGCAGCAGCAATCCACTTGTCCTTATCACCATCATAGTAGATATCGTAACTTTCAGGACGACTTGAAGCACTTCCAAGATCTGAAATAGCACGATCCAAAAGTAATGTTAAGTCGGCTAAAACTTCTAACTGGGAATCAAACACCGGATCATCCACAGCATCATTTACCGCTTCTGTGTAGGGAACATCTCCCATTAAGATGGCCAGGGTACCGACAGCGTGGGCCTCAACGACCTTCGCTATCCCCACTAGAAGTTTGTCATCCGGCACAGCTTCAATAATGTGTCTTACATTAGTTAGTACGCCAGTATAACACCCGTTCCATTCATCATTGGATTCAACCGTTGAAAGTGAATATCCATAAATGTTTGAATAAAGAGATGTATAGCCAATCAACTGTCCGGAAAACATACCGGTAATCCTGTTGAGATGACTGTTTTGGACCATAGTATTCGCAAGTTGTGCACCATTTAAAAACAAACTCGCATCTACATCCTGTAACGTTATCTCATTCGGATTGTCATTTAAATCAGTCGGAATTTCACAGGAAGCCAGCATCAGCATCGAAGCAATCAAAATAAGGCTAAAAGTGTTTTTCATTATTTTTAATCCTTTCATTGAATTTTTCATTATCTAACCCTCCTTAGAAATTTACCGAAACCGTGAACAGGTAAGACTTTGTACTTGGATTCGTAAAGTAATCCAAGCCAAACCCATTAGCCACACCGGCCTGGTTTGTAGCGGGATCAATACCCACTAGTTCTTTATACTTTGCCCACAGGTTCCGACCGGTCGCCCTGAACGTTATGGAACTTAGTTTAGTCATATCCCTAAATGCAGGAGACGTAAACGTATAAGAGAGTGAAAGTTCTCTGATACGAGAGAAGGTAGCATCCTTTACAGCAAAGTTATAGGCCTGGTTATCACCAAACCCACCACCTATGCCGTGACGGTACCACGTTTCATCAAGTAGCACATCTCCGCCTCCAAAATCATGGATATTACCACGGACTACCGTACCAGCTTCAATGACATCACCATCATAATTTGTCAAAGCCTGATCAAGGGTTACCCGGTTCGCAGTTTCCGCAGTGGTACCAAAACGGCGTAACACCCACTGTGTTCGCGGCGAGTAATCACCACCTTGAGAATGTTCAAATAGCATATTAAAATTGAAACCTTTAAAGCTGGCATTTATGCCTAGAGAACCACGCCAGTCAGGGTTGGGATTACCAAGCACAATAGGCAAAGAGGTAATCTGAGGAAAACCATTTTCATCTAGGATTAGTTTTCCATCCACTGTTCCATCTTCAGTTTGCGACCCTGTTCCGTAAAGGGCACCCAATGGATGACCTACTATCGCGACTGAATTAACGGATCCAGTTCCTAGGGCAATCATCTCAGTTCCAGCCAGATCCTTGACCTCATTTTCATTTTTTGCCCAGTTAAAATATAGGTCAAGAGTTTTGTCGACATCACTCATCAACAAATATGAACCATCTAATTCGAGGCCTTTATTTTCCATTTCGGCTGCATTCATATACTGTGTATCATATCCAGTCGATGGTGATTTCGAAACGTTGATCAACATATCTGTAACCACATTCGAATAGCTTGTGAAACCCAGAGCTAATCGGTCATCAAATAAACGCAGGTCCATGCCAAATTCTGTTTCTGTCTTTAATTCCGGTTTCAGTTGAGGGTTTCCTTTATCATCATCCACCCGATAACCACCGCCAAATAATGATACATCAAGAGGATCACTGTAAGCGCTGTAGCTAAAACCAGATTCAGCCAGGGTTTCGAAGCGATGGGCCGAAGGCCGTACCCCTACTTGACCCCAAGCGACACGGAGCTTCCCAAAGCTCAGCGGTGTTCCTCCTAGCATATCGGTAAACTGGTATGCCATATCCACACCTGGATAAAAATACGATTCACTGATTGTGGA
>CAYYXU010000050.1:0-12118 GCA_964475645.1 uncultured bacterium
AAAGGGAATCCAGAATATGAACGTGTTAATCCAAGCATGGAGGGGCTTGCGCCTGAATTTGGCACGTTCACTTATCCAAGTACCGTATCCAATGGAGACGCATCAACGTTTATCACTATTGGTGATATTAGTGTTCAAGCAGATACAATGAGCTTCACTATATCCAGTTCATTACTGGCGGATGGTTTCCCAGATACTTCACTTCACATTGGGTTAGTCTATGATTTTGACAATGATGGTGTTCAGGAGATAACAGGATTTCAAGAATCTATATGGGTAGCCCAGGATAGTGACATAACTATAAGAAATGATTTTTATCAACCAGCTGGCGCAGTATACGATTGGTCTGTAATAAATATCGACCAAGTTTTGCACTTGGCTATTAACGAAGTCTATAGCGGATCTAACACCAAAATATCGTTTTTTGAATGGCAAGCAGATGAGCAAACATTTCAATGGGTACAGGATACAATTATACCATCCAATAATGTTCTGATTATTAGTGAATCAACAGGGTCACCGGTTTTCATTACTGATGCTATTTATCAATTGCAAACGGTGGTCATAAATAATGATGGTACGATTGATTCACTTAATAGTAGACCTTGGGCATCTGCAGCTGATCTAAATCTTGATGGTGAGGCTGAATATTTATATATAGACGACCAATTAGTAGACATACCATACGGTTATGGAACATTAGAGGCAAAACATATAAATGGAATCACTGTCTCCGGTTTTCCATTATTTCATTATCCTCATTCTCAAAAAACGTTAATAAAAAATTTATATGGCGATGATCACCCTGAAATTGTAGTTCGGAATGATAATGGAGAAATAATAGTCATTAATTGGCAGGGAAAGATTGAATATCGTTTAACGGATTATGGTGACCTTATATGCTTGAGTGATTATGACGGTCGGAATGCCATTGTCACTGTATCGGCCATTTGGTTGTTTGATGAGGTTAGCGAAAACTATGAAAATGAATGGACGTCAACGCACCATGACTTTGGCAACACGAGAACTCTATATTTGAATTTTCCCAAGCGCATTCCTGACTCTGCATTGATTGACAAAGGTAAGACGTATGTTTATCCCAACCCGGTCTATGATGATCATGTTTATTTCCGGGTTGCTGTAGAATCAGCTGAGCGGATTGAAATTATGATCTATGATTTGGCAGGATATTTCCTAAAACAGATCAATTTTGAAGGACCTAAAAAAGGTGCAATTGAGGAAAAAATGTGGCATGTGGGAGATATAGAACCAGGCGTGTATTTTGCGAATGTAACCGCTTGGAGTGGTGATGAATCTGAAACAAAAGTTTTAAGAGTTGCAGTCATACACTAGTGGGAATTTTACGGGTAATAACGCTTTATTTGCTGGTATCGAGTCTGGTTAATGGTCAGGTTTATTATAATCACCCTGAAATAGACTGGGAGACATTTGAAACTGATAATTTTCAAATCCATTTTTATGAGGGTAGTGAAGGTACTGCCAGAGAAGGCGCGTTTGTCGCTGAAAAAATTTACCCATTTGTTACCCAGCTTTATGAATACGAGCCAGCTGAGAAAACAGATATTGTTTTTCTCGATACAGATGACATATCCAACGGTGCGGCTTATTACTACGATAATAAAATATTGATTTGGGCATCTCCTATGGATTTTGAATTGCGGGGCAGCCATCGCTGGTTACAAAATGTCATCACCCATGAATTCACTCACATTGTTTCTATGCAAAAATCGATGAAAGCAGGATTGCGTTTTCCAGGAGCTTACCTGCAATGGATCGGATATGAAGATGAAAAGCGGAAAGATGTGTTATATGGTTATCCCAATACGATGGTGAGCTATGCTATCCCTGGTACTAGTGTTCCACCATGGCTGGCCGAAGGTACTGCTCAATACATGTATGAAGGCGCAGACTGGGATAATTGGGATACACATCGGGACATGATCCTGCGTGATAGGGTAATAAATAATAAATTATTGACTCTTACCGAAATGAATACCTTTGGGAAGAGTGGAATAGGGAATGAGTCCACCTATAATGCTGGATATAAGTTTTGTCGTTTTATTGCTCTATCCTATGGGGCGGATAAATTAAAGGATATTGTATCGACACTTTCATCACCACTGCAGTTCTCAGTAAATAATGCTATTAAAAAATCAATAGGGATCTCTGGAAATGAATTATATGGTCTTTATAAGAAAAGTCTAGAAAAAGGGTATGGCCTTTTGACACAAACCATGCGATCTACTGAAGTGCGGGGCAGGATAATTGCAGGAAAAGGAACAGCTAATCTTCACCCTGTATGGTCACCGAATGGGAAACATATTGCCTATCTTTCAAATGAGGAAAATGATTTTTTTGGGCAAACGGATCTTTTTGTATATGATCTGGAAACCAATAATGCTGAAAATATCCAATCTGGTGTTGTTTCGGCACCTACATGGAATAGTAATGGGGCAATTTTATATTATGCGAAAAAAGCAAAATATCCCAATAAGAAAGGATCTAAATACTTTGACCTATACGAATTTGACTTAAATAAAAAGCAAGAAACGCGCTTGACAATTGATGCCCGAGGATTTTCTCCATATTTTGTTCCCAGTGATAGTACACTCATATATCTGGCAACACAAGATGGAGGGCAGAATATTTATCGTATCAATCTCAAATCCCGACAGACACAACGACTTACAAATTTTGAAGACCGTAGGATGCTTAGCAGTTTAACGTACGATGAGGAAAAGAATAGAATTTTATTTGATGTTACCAGAAATCACTTTCGTGATGTTGCATATTTATCTCTAGCTGATTCAACTCTTGGTCTTGTTTTTGCGAATCGGGAATGGGATGAAAGGGATATCAATATTTCAGCAGGACAGCTTATTTATTCAGATGACCGATCCGGCGTTTTCAACCTATACGTAATTGATGAAAAAACTATGACTGGTGGATATATTACGAATGTGATGGGCGGTGCGTTTATGCCTGCTGTTAATACTTCCGGTCAGGTAGCGTATTCTCTTTATGATGATGGATCATATAAAATAGCTATCCTGGATAGTACTGCTTTTGTGGATCAAAAAACTGTGGGTTATGATCCTAGTTATTGGCAACGGAATTCAGGACTTACGGAACCAATTATTGAACAAGTTCATCTACCTGCAAAACCTTATGAAGATGGTTTTACCACCATGTTTGTGAGTCCAAAAATAATGTCTGATTATGAAACGATTAAGTTGGGCTGGTATTTTTTTTCAAATGAAATCCTTGATCGTTTAAGTCTTTTTGGTGGCGCTAGCATGAATGCAGCAAAAGATTTGGACCTGTTTTTTATTTTTGAATTTCGGCGTTTATATCCAACTCTATTTGCAGAGGTTTTTTATTTAACCAGGAATATTCAGGAAAAGAATCGGTATTCTGTATATCCATTGGATGATCGTTTACGTTTTCGTCTTGTTCAATTTGATGGTGGGTTGCGATTTCCTTTGTTTGGTCTAGGAACACTAGAATTATTTTCTTCTTGGCAACAATATAGAGCATTTATCAAAGAGAAGGTGGAGGGTATCAAAGGATTGGAAGCAGGCCTGGCTTATGATTATTACAAAGGGCTTATTTCTGGTGTCAGATTATCGCTTAATGGTGTCAAACGATTAGTGGATAGCAATATTAATCCTTCCAAGGGATTTAAGCTGGATGTAGATATTACTTATGAAAAAAATAACTTTATTGAGGGCCTTGACCTTTCCGATGCAGGAACATTGGTGCCGAATTGGGCGAATAATGATCTTTGGCGAATCCAGCAATCAAGTTCTTTATTTTTTTCCATTCCTAATACCACCCGTATGACAATTAGTCTTGAATCAATTGCTGGAACCATCAGTAATGTAGAAGCGGATTCTTTTTTTCATTTTTTCGGTGGCGGACTAAATGGTTTGAAAGGATATCCTTTTTACAGTATTGAAGGTAAGTCCTTTGCTATTGCAACAGGGACGGTACGAGTGCCAATATTTCGCGAAAAACATATACCAATAGGTTGGTTTATTCTGCAAAACAGTACTCTAGGTATTATCGGGCAAACTGGGGATGCCTGGACCCGAAAAATTGATGAACCAAATTGGTTACGTTCGGTTGGAATTCAATGGCGAATTAATGGGTTTTCCTTTTATAATTTCCCGACTGCTATCGGATTAGAATTACACCAAGGTTTAGATAGATTCCAGCGACAAATAAATAATAAAAGTGTAACTTATGGTAAGGAACAACGGTTTTACCTAACTATCTTATTTGGATTTTGATAACATGAAGTATTTATTAATCATTTTTGCGATGTCCAGTTACTTAGTTGCTAATGATTTGTATAATCTTGATAGCCGATTTCTACCAATGCTCTCTACGAATTTCTTTTCACTGGGTCAAGATTCGTTACCTGTTGCACCAGAAATTGTGGAGTCTGAGGATTCTTTAGATGTTTATCCAGCGCGGCCAATGCTCTATTCATTGATTCTGCCTGGAGTTGGTCAATGGTATAATAAATCACCGGCATGGAAAATTGGATTATTCGCAGGTATTGAAGCGGTTTCTATTTTCAGTGGACTACAATGGCGAAAAAAAGCTGAAGATATACGTCTAAAATATGAAATATTTGCAGATCAGAACTGGGATTTAGAAACATGGGTATCTAATACCTTAAATACTCCCCTAGGGAACTATGCTGACGTTCATATAGATGGTACCCATAAACTAATGCTAGTTTTATCAGGCAGTTTGGCTGAGCAATACGGGAACTACGTTTCTTCTGATTCATTAGAGAATAATGCCCATTGGGTTTATACTGGTGAAGTAAACGTACTTAGGGATAGAGACTTTTACGAAAATATCGGGAAATATGATCAATTTGTTGGCGGCTGGATTGATTGTTATGATCCATCTGGTGCCCAACTGTGGTTTGAAGTTAATAAGGATGTAGGTGACAGTACGGAGATTATTATTTCTACTTATAATAAAGAAGATTATGTTAAAAAAAGGGCTCGTTCAAACGATTACTTGAATATTGCAAAATTTGCTGTGAGCGCGATTATGTTTAACCATGTTATCAGCGCAATGGAAGCTGTATGGTCATCGCAAACCAGAAATAGGCCAAAAAAAGAAAAAAAAGTCCAAACCAATCTAGGATTATTATATGATCAACATTCAAAATATGGCGTAGGAGGGATTGCGGTATCTCTACATTGGTAAGAAAATATTATATATATCTAATTTTTATCACCTTAAGTATTTTTTTGGGGTGTGCTTCTTTTCAATCAAAACAGGAAGAGAATATTGAAGTACAATTTGAGCGGGCGAAGAAATTCCTTGAGAAGAAGAAGTATTTCCGCGCCCAGGAGGAATTTAATAATCTGGTGATTAGAGGTACTCATACTGAGCTTGGAGATGATGCGCAATTTTACCTAGCGGAATCTTATTATTTTAACAAAGAATATCTTTTAGCAATTACTGAATATGACCGTCTTATTAGGCGTATGGGATTTAGTCCCTATGTAGAAAAGGCGCGCTGGAGAGTATGTCAATGTTATGTAAATGAGTCTCCCAAATACTATAACGATCAGACGAATACGGAAAAGGCATTAAGTAAATTACAGGAACTTCTCGATGATTATTCGAATTCTGAATACAGAAAGGAAGCGATGGGACTGATTGATGAATTGCGCAATAAATTGGCCAGAAAGGAATATGCAACCGGTGTTCTTTACATAAAAATGGAAGAATACCAATCGGCAATTATGGCATTCGAAGGTTTAATCAATAATTATTATGATACAGATATATTGGAAAAGGGTCATGTTGGTATTATTCGCTGCTATAGTAAAATGAAGAAAAAAAAAGAAGCGGAACAATACTTTGCTGAAAACGAGAGTCAAATAATTTCGACTGATCTACGGCAGGATGCTTTAAGCTATATTCAAAAAATTAAAACTATCGATTAAGTGTCTAGGAAAAAAAAGATTTGTTTATTTGGTGGCACATTCGATCCACCACATATTGGGCATCTTCTCGTTGCTCAGACAATTTTTGAAGCTGAAAACTTTGATAAGATTGTTTTTATTCCGACGTTTAAAAGTCCTCAAAAAAATAATACTACCAATATAAAAGACCGGCTTGCCATGTTAACAATGGGGGTTACCAGTAATCCAAATTTTGAGATTAGTGATTTAGAGATTCAGCGAGGCGGCACAAGCTATGCAATAGATACAATTCGGGAATACAAAAGCGATCAAGATTGTGTTTCCAGGGAATTATTCTATTTGATAGGTAGTGATTCATTGCAGACTTTTCATACCTGGAAAGAACCAGAGAAAATCCTGGATGAATGTCAAGTTATTGTTGCTCTAAGGCCAGGATTTCTTCCAAGTGATATATCAAATAGGATTTTACGTAAGGTACGATTTGCCAGTATTCCTCGATTTGAAATAGGTTCCTCAACGATTCGGTCGCGCTGGCGAGAAAATAAAACAATTCGTTATATGGTAACTCAACCAGTATGGGAATATATAAATGACCACGGAATATATCAGTGATATGTGATAATTTTTCAGTGCTTTTGTGAGCATCGGGTCTATCTACTTGATCACTGGTAGTGTCATGTTGTTCTATGGCGCCGATTGGATTGTAAAGGGTGGCAGTCAATTAGCAAAATATTTTGGATTATCAACCATTGTGATTGGTTTAACTGTGGTTGCATTTGGTACGTCATTACCTGAATTGGTTGTTAGTCTTGCTGCTTCACTTGAAGGGTCAACTACTATCGCAGTTGGTAATGTTGTCGGATCAAATATTGCTAATGTTGGACTGGTCTTAGGATTAAGTTCTCTTGTATTTCCTATTACCATGAAATTAACCCAGGTGAAGATAGACTTGGGTATTTACATGATTGTATGTTTGCTTTTTACTTATTTTTGCATGGATGGTGAGATAATCCGTATGGAGGGTCTGATCCTGTTTGCTTGTATAATAGCATATACTTGGTTTGCTATTATACATTCCAAAAATAAAAAGGATACTGATATTGGCCAAATAAACCCAAACGTACCTTTATCAAAATCAATATTACTGGTCATGGTTGGAATTCTTTTGCTTTCTTTTGGTGCAAATATATTTATCACTGGTGCTATAGACATTGCACGTTATTTTGGTGTAAGCGAAATAGTTATTGGTATGACTATTGTTGCACTGGGTACTTCCTTACCTGAACTTGCAACTTCGATTATTGCTGCTTTTCGAAAGGAAAGTGCTATATCAATCGGTAATATCATTGGTTCCAATTTATTTAACTTGCTATCAGTGATAGGACTTGTTTCAATAATAAGTCCGCTAGAAACGCCTGTAGAAATCATACAATTTGAAATCCCCTATATGATCGTTTATGGATTAATTTTAATCCCTATCGGTCTTATGCCCCAACCCATCCATCGAGGAACGGCGATTTTCCTCCTACTAGGTTATGGTGTGTTTATTTTCCAGATGTTTTAAATGGTGAATTCAATTATGTATTCATGGACAAGCGCTAACACAAATCTTAGATTTAACGTATGATTCAGATGGAAAACGTGACTTATGCCTATGAAAAAGGTTATGGAGTGAAAAATGTCGACTTTACTATTGATGATGCTGAATTCACATTTTTAATTGGTCCTACTGGTTCAGGAAAGACCACAATTATGAAATTAATCTACATGGCCTTGCTGCCGCAAAGTGGTGTGGTTACGACAGGAAAATTTCGGTCTGACAAAATCAAAAAAAGAAAAATTCCCTTTTTGCGTCGTAGTGTAGGAATGATATTCCAAGACTATCATTTACTACGTGACCGGAATCTATATGAAAATATAGCACTACCTCTTTATGTCATAGGTTCAAGACATAGTGAAATAGCGGATCGTGTGGAAAATATGATCGATCAAGTTGGACTTGTAGGAAAAGAAAATCATTCACCAGATGAATTATCTGGCGGAGAACAACAACGTGCCTGCATAGCGCGAGCATTGGTAAAAGATCCTGAAATTATCCTTGCAGATGAGCCCACTGGAAATCTAGACCCAATTACATCTTTCGAACTGCTGAAACTGTTGGAAGCCGTTAATCATGAAGGAACGGCAGTTTTGATGGCCTCCCATAACTATAATCTGATAAAAGGGCGTGGGCATAGAATTATGGAAATTCAACAAGGTCTTTTGCGGAAAAACTGATGCTTGACCGCGCCTTATTTCTTTTCGCCGAAGGTTTTCGCAACCTATTACGACATAAATTGACTGTATTTGCTGCTGTATTTTCAGTTTTTCTGACCATGATTATTATTGGCTCATTGTTTATAGTTGGCAAGAATACGAATAAATTGATTTATTATTTGCGTTCTAAGTATAAAATCGAAGTGTTTTTCGAAGCTGGTCTGTCCAAAGAAGAAGCGCTAGGAGTGGTTGATCAAATTGGATCCTTATCCGGCGTTAGGAATACAACATTTATCGATAAAGAAAGTGCCACCAAAATATTTGAGAAACAGTTTGGAGAAAATATTTTGGATTACATTCAACGCAATCCACTGCCGATGAGTTGCGTAATTAATTTGAATAGAACTGGTAATTTTGAATTAGATATCATGCCAATTGTTACTCGTATTGAGAGCTTTCCAGGCATTGATAATATAGATCACCAAGGAAAACTCATTCAGCGCATTGAAGCATTCCATAGTCGATTTACAAAAATATTCTCAGTAGTATCATTTGGCGTAATCCTCATCACAATAACTATCATATTAAATACAATAAAGCTAACGATCTATGCTAAAAAAGACCTAGTCCAGGATTTACATATAATAGGCGCAACTAATACATTTGTCAAAGTACCATTTTTAATTGAAGGAATTCTACAAGGTTTCATTGGATCATTGATTGCATTTTTGGTACTAGCAGTATTTTTACAAATAGGCAATAATTTCTTGACCCAATTCAGTGCAATGACGATACGAATGGATCCTGCTGCCTTATCATGGATGTTGTTTATTGGAGTATCAATAAGTTTTATTGGAAGCTTGCTAGCAGTAACCCGCTTTCTACCATAATTTCTGAAGTATGGTTGCCTTGTTGAAATATTCGCAGATAATTATCTAATTTTCTTAGATATAATTAAGTTAAAAATGATGGAACTAAATGATAGAGAAAATTTGATTCTTAAAACAACCATTGAGGATTTCATATCTTCTGGCGTACCAATCAGCTCGCAAAAATTATACCAACGCTATTTTCATTCAATTAGTCCAGCTACAATTCGAAATACACTGGCAGCTTTGGAGAAAAAAGGTCTGCTGAAACATATGCATACCTCTTCGGGAAGATTACCTACTGATAGTGGTTACAGGTACTATGTAGATACATTAATACAGGAAAATACCAACAGGATGATCGATGAATATGATAATGTTTCAAGTAGTTTATCTGCAGTCGCAGATAATCTTGAAGATTTGTTGCAGGCAACCGCATTAATGCTAGGTAAGATTAGCCGTTTTTTTGGCGTAGTGATGATTTCCCATCAACAAAGAAGTATTTTAACTGATATTGAGCTGGTACAAATGGCTTCAGATCGTATTATGGTGGTATTGGCCTTAAAGTCTGGTTTCATACGATCCGTTGTGCTAAATCTTAATCTCGCTATAAAAGATTCGATCCTTGAAGTTATTAATCAAGCACTGAAAGATAGATTGCTGGGACTGTCTTTAGATGAAATTCAGGATACGATACTGGATCGGATGCGGGAAACAGATGTATATGATCATGAAATTGTGCAGGTGTTAATTCAAAATTCCAATAAACATTTTGTTATATCTGGTGACAAATTGATCTATACGTCATCATTTTCACAATTATTAGATTATCCCGAATTTCACAAAATTGAGAAATTGCAAACATTAATGGCCTTGTTTAATGAAGAATCCCTGGAAGGATATTTTGATAAATATTTGATAGCTGATAGTGAAAATATTCTGATCGGAAAGGAAATGGGTGATTCTAATTTTACCGATTGTTCAATAGTGACTAATCCCTTTGGTAATGAAAATATTTGTGGTCAAATGGCAATATTGGGACCAACGCGACTGCCGTACGAACAAATAAAAACAATATTAACAAATTTCACAGAAATTATAGGCAATGTCTCCTAAAGAAGATAAAAAGAAAATACGCGAGAAAAAAAATGCACCTTTAAAAAAGGGCGCTAAACCTGCTGCAAAGATTAATAAGGATAAAATCGTCATCGAAGAATTAACCAAGCAACTTACGGATGTGGAAGATAAACAACTGCGATTGAAAGCAGAATTTGAAAATTTCCGAAAAAGGAAAGAAAAAGAAATTACAGATCTGATTCGATATGAAGGTAAGGATGTTATCAAGTCTATGATCAGTATTGTAGATGATTTGGAAAGACTTTACGATGCTGTAAAGAATAACGATGATCTCGATCAAAGTTTAAAAGAAGGTATAGCTCTTATTCAATCCAAGGTTGAAAAAACATTTTCGGAACTTGATGTTATTTCTTTTGGTGAAGCTGGTGATTTACTTGATTCGGATTTGCACGATGCATTAATGGTAAAGCAAGAAGAAGATAAAAACGATAATGAGATTATTGATGTCTTTGAAAAAGGGTACTTGTATAGGGACCGCGTTATCCGTCACGCCAAAGTAGTGGTAAATAAATCATGAGGGATTTTTATGAAATTTTAGGTGTGGACCGTGGTGCTTCCAGCGATGAACTTAAGAGGGCTTACCGTAAAATTGCACTCAAGTATCACCCTGATAAAAACCCAGGAGATAAGGAAGCAGAAAAAACATTCAAGGAAGCTGCTGAAGCGTATGGGGTGTTGAGTGATAGTAATAAACGCGGACAATATGATCAGTTTGGTCACGCTGGTGTTGGCATGGGACAGCAAGGTAGCGGGTTTGGAGGTGGTGTCCATATGTCCATGGATGATATTTTTAGCCAATTTGGGGATATATTTGGTGGTGATGATATATTCAGCAGTTTTTTTGGAGGTGGAAGACGCAGAGGCGGCAGGCAGCGTGGAAAGGATATACGCATCAGGATACAATTAAAACTTGAGGACATTGCCAGTGGAGTGGAAAAAACGATTAAGATCAAGAGATCTGTAATAGCCCCTGGTACGGAATTTACAAATTGTTCTACTTGTCACGGTCACGGTCAGGTTTCTCAAATATCAAACACAATACTGGGCCAAATGCGTTCTTCGTCGACCTGTCCTCACTGCCATGGATCGGGAAAGATTGTAGGTAATAGACCAAGTGGCGCTGGACCTGATGGAATGATCAAAAAAGAAGAAACAATTAAAATTAAAATACCTGCCGGCGTTGAAGAAGGAAATTACATGACAGTTGATGGTAAAGGTAATGAAGATATTAATGGGGTGGCCGGTAACCTCAACGTATTGTTTGAAGAAAAAGAACACAATTATTTCATACGCAATGGTGATGATGTTATCATTGAAGCACATATTGCTTTTTCGCAAGCAGCTCTGGGAACAACATTAGAAGTACCAACATTAGATGGGAAAGCAAAACTAAAAATACCGTCTGGTATTCAAGCGGGGCAAATTTTAAGAATGCGGAACAAAGGATTTCCTCGTGTCCGTCGATCTAGTAGGGGTGATCAACTGGTGAAAATTCAAGTTGAAACACCAAAAAAACTTTCGAAAAATATGCGGAAATTGTTTCAAGATTTGGCCGTTGCGGACGGTGTGCCAAAAGATATGTTCAAAAAGATAAAAATCTAGCGAAGTTGTTAATAAAACGAGAAAAATTCTCGCATATTGGAATATTCAGATGGATCAACGACTTTAAATACTAATGCTACAATAGAAAAGAGCAAAGAATCGTCGCATATTTTGGTTAATATTAATGTGGCCGGGAAAGGTGAATTGGTCAAATTACCATCAATTGGGCCAATGGCCGTAGAGCGAATTATAGGCTAAAGAAATAATATCAGCAGATTTAATATTGAACTAAGGAATTTTACTACAATGGATTTGATCAAGCGGAAACAGTAC
>CAYYXU010000051.1:0-11535 GCA_964475645.1 uncultured bacterium
AGTAAAAGGCATAAGTACATATACTGGATTCCCAGAAATAATGGATGGAAGAGTAAAAACAATTAACCCGCTGGTTGAGGGTGGCATTTTGGGTCTGCGGGATAAACACGCAGAGGAAGCAAAAACCAATAATATCGGGTGGATTGATCTTGTTGTTTGCAATCTTTATCCATTTTCTAAAATTATCTCTCGGGATGACTGTGATTTGATGACAGCGATGGAAAATGTGGATATTGGGGGACCAACAATGATTCGTAGTGCCGCTAAAAACGTTGGTTGGGTAACTGCATTGGTTGACCCGCAGGACTACCAGGGTATAATCGATGAGCTAGACGAATTTGCAGAAATAAGTTTTGAAACACGTAAAGAATTATCTGCAAAGGCATTTGGACACACTGCACAATATGATACTATTATTCATAATTACTTGAAAGATGAGAAGTTGTCAAATGACTTTTCTTTAACCTATAACAAACACTCTGCAATGCGTTATGGCGAAAACCCACACCAATCGGCAGCGGCGTATCAATATCCTAACGACCGTTCAAAAAATATCCTTAACGCAAAAATTCACCAAGGTAAACAGCTTTCATATAATAACATTATGGATGCTGATGCAGCTTTAAGCTGTATCAAAGAATTTGACCAAACAGCTTGCGTTGTTGTGAAGCACGCCAACCCTTGTGGTGTAGCTATAGGTGAAGAAATTGCTGATGTATATACCAGAGCTTTCAATGCTGACAGTCTTTCCGCTTTCGGCGGTATTATTGCTTTAAATAGGACTTGTACTGTTGCCGTTGCGGAAGCCATAAGTAGTATATTCGTTGAAATTATTTTAGCTCCTTCATTTGATGAGGATGCTTTATCTGTTTTATCAAAAAAGAAGAATTTACGAGTTTTGGAGGTGGGTGATATCACTGGGCGGGAAAACAAATTGGAATATCGTAATGTAGACGGAGGCATTCTTGTGCAGGATACCGACACCAGTGTATTGACTTTAGATGAATTAAAAACTGTAACCAAAGTTGTTCCATCAGACACTGAAATGAAAACAATGCTTTTTGGTTGGAAGGTGTTGAAACATGTGAAATCAAACGCAATATTGTTGGTTAAGAATAACGAAACTATTGGTATAGGAGCGGGCCAAGTAAGCCGCGTGGATGCAGTGAATATAGCTTTGAAAAAGTCTGGTGAAAGACTAGATAATAGTATTTTGTGTTCAGATGCATTTTTTCCGTTCCGTGATAGCATAGATAAAATTGCTAATACCGGCATCGTGGCTGTTATTCAGCCTGGCGGATCTGTTCGCGATCAAGAAGTAATTGCCGCCTGCAATGATCATGGTATTGCAATGGTGTTTACAGGCAGGCGCTGCTTTAAACACTAGGTTGTGCTTGAAAAATTATTTTAATAATTCATAGTGACGAAAAATAGCACTAATAAGGTTTTTCGAATCATTGTTTAATTTTCATTTGGATATCTTAGCCCCCACTGTTTACGTAAATCATCCATAACGTGCATAATTGATACCGTTTCATCCAGTGGACATATTGTACTTTCAATTTTTTCACCAAGCAAACACCGTTGGACTTCTTTTGCTTCATACAGATAACCGAAACCATCAATCCTCTCTTTAACCAGCTGTGGTTTTTCACCATTCTGAATAACCTGATACTGTTGGGGATGATAAAAGTCGTCTATTACAATTCTTCCTTTGTCCCCAAAAATTCTTGCCTGATGTGGTGTCGGTAGTGCGACTGCGGCGCTTAACAAAGCTTGGCGACCATCGGAATATTTAAGATTATAGGTAGAAAGTTTATCTATGCCTTGATCTGTAAATTGGGCATAACCACTAATTTCTTCAGGCTGGGACCCGAACACGATATTTGCAATATTTATAGTATAAATACCCAAGTCTAACAGCGCCCCGGCAGCAAGGTTCTTTTCATAAAACCTTGAACCAGATTCTGCTGGTTTTTTTATACCAAAATCCGCCTGAACCAGTTGCGGGGTTCCTATAATACCGCTTTCTATATCTTTTTTTAAACGAATAACCGCAGGAAAAAATCTTGTCCACATTGCTTCCATCAGAAATATGTTTTTCTTTCTTGAGAGCTCTACTAGTTTTTTTGCTTCTTTGGCATTAACACATATGGGTTTTTCACACAAAACTGCTTTGTTTCCAACTAAGCAAAGCGCTGTATGCTCGTAATGAAAATTATGTGTTGTAGCAACATATACAACATCCAAATCTGGATCATTAACCAAATCGGTGTAGTTTTTATATGCTTTTTCAGCTGTGTGTTTTTTGGCGAAATTCTTCGCGCGTCCAAGGTCCTGTGCCGCTACAGCATGTAGCGTTGATCCTGAAGCCATTTGTAAATCAGCTGCAAACTTATTAGCAATATTCCCACACCCTAAAATGCCCCAACGAATAGTTTTATCCATAATAGTTCTACGTTGAGTAAAACTCTATTTGGTCAGTTATTATGCCGTCAACTTTTAAGTCTATCAACCAATCTATGGCCGGCTTAGTGTTCACTGTCCAGGCATTTAGGGCTAGTCCTCTCTGTTTTGCAAATTTCATAAGACCTTCAGAAACTAGTTCAGCTGTGGTGTGCAAACAGTCGGGATGAACAATGTTAATCATGAAAAAATAATCTAGATTATTATATAAAAAACCGGTCAGTACTTGGGAGTTTATCCATTTCACGTACCAAATGACAAGTGGGTTAAAACTAGATATTATTGTCCTATTTATGAAATTTTCCCCTTTGACTAATTCAACAACGTCGCGGGCTGCTGATATATCATAAAATGATCGAGATTTGATTTCAATGTTTAATCTTACATGTTTTGGCACGATTCTAAGTACGTCCTTCAGTTTTGGCAGCCCTTCTTTTTCAGAGTTCCAGTGTAAAGCCGCATTTGCATCTTTAATACTATGGTAAGGCAACTCGTCAATATAGCCACCACAATCTGTTTCCCTCTCCAAATCAAAATTGTGAGAACACAATAAAACTCCATCAAGCGTGCTGATTACGTCAATCTCAAGACCAGAAGCGCCATTCTTTACGGCTTTATTGAATGCAGATATAGTGTTTTCGGGTGCGGCGTTTGAGGCGCCGCGATGGGCAAACCACAGTGGGTTATTTCCATCATAAAATGAAGTCATGTTGTGCGGTTTCCATAAAAATAGATGATTTAACACAACACCAATAAACAGAAATAATACAAGTAAAAACAAAATCATTAATCAGGCAATAGGATCATATGGCGTAACTGTTCATTATTGCGAATAAAGTCTTCATCAAACCAAGTGGTTCTATATTTACCCGCATTATAAAGCGCTGCTTGATCATCATAGTGGGGACTATTTGGCTGTCCCGACTGTCCAGTGGGGATAACAAACTGTGTGTTATTCATGTTATTTAGATCAACAATTCTCCTAAAGCTGGCTCCAACGCTTTGATCGAATCCTTGTAAAACCTCATATTCGCCTTTATTTACAGTCATTGTGGATCCTCCTGCCTTGAATGAACCAACATTAAAACCGAATAATTTATCCAAAATATATATTTTCCCAAGAGGGTGGGGGTGTGTTAGGGTGTGCACTGACCCCCAGGACCATGTGGTGGGGTTAATGCCTACTTCTTGCTCAATACGTTTGACCGCATTGATAAAAGATTTGGTGACAATTTCAGTGCGTGTTTCAATGTGTCCAGGCGTTCTAACATCGTCGATCCAGCTGGACAGACCTTCTTCTAATACCCAATGAATATTTCGGTAAGGCAACATGGAAAAATGCACTAAGGCATCAAAAGCCTTATCATCAATCATTGCCAACTCATCTTCATAAACATTGTGTAATAATTCATCTAAAATGGTATGAAAAATAAGAGCACCAGCTGATTCTTTATCTTCTACGTAGTCCCAATCATTCAAAATATTCACGGCTGTTATCTCGTTCTCATTTAGTTTTTGGGGCAGCCATTTTACAATATTTGGCACCACTTCTCTGGCAAAAGGAGAAAGCCAATCGTTCTGAAGTATTTTTATGTCTTCTACTGTTAATTTTTCTTTGGAATCCAGCCATTCTTCTATCCGTTCTATCCGGCTTGGTTCGGCCCATTGATTTGATATATAGTACGGATAATCATCATCTACTATTTTATTGTTTGCTGTGGCTATGTATTCTTTATCGGGGTTATATATAAAAGGCATTTCTTCAAATGGTACAAATCCTTTCCAATCGTAGGACGGGTCCCATCCGGGGCGGGGCAATAAACTGCCTCCATCCTTACGAATTGGAATTAGCGCTGCTGCGCGCCACCCTATATTGCCCGCGGTATCAGCAAAAATAATGTTTTGCCCTGGTACAGAAAAGTTTTTTACAACCTCAGTGAAACCACTCCAGTCATTTACTAATCCAATTTTTGATAAAGTGCTGATCTCTTGTGTGATTTGGTTGCCGGTCCATGCCATTGACACAACTTTTTGCTCGTTTTTTAATAGTGGGTGAATGTCGCTAATGACAGGTCCGTGGTGAGTTTCCCGAATTACTATGGTTGTATCACTCCCATTTTTCCGCGGAACAACTTCCTTCCTCACAACCATATCCAGCCAGTTATCTCCATGGCGATATTTGTTTGGATCGTTTGGATGAATTTTCTCGATAAAAAAATCAATATCGTCAGCCATAATATTAGTGAACCCCCAAGTCATGGCTGCGTTCTGTCCAAGAACCGGTAGTGGAAATCCAGCTAAAAAGGCTCCACTAATATCGAAACGTCCGCCTTTTAAATGCATTTCATACCATTTAGCAGGTTGGGTAAATTTTAAGTGGGGATCGTTAGCAAGTATTGGTTTTCCTGTTTTTGATCGAGCACCTGAAATTACCCAGCTATTAGAGCCAATGCTGGTTCCGTTTGATCCTGTAAGATCACGTATATTGTATTCCAGATCCCAAAGTGTTGAAAATAATAAATCCGCCTGAGGATAGTTTATTGCTTCAGATATTGTAGGGCGAAAGGGTTCGTATATTGGGAACAACTCATTAAGTTTATCAGGGCCGAAATATTGCAACAAAGCACCAAATAGTATTTCAGGTTTCCAAGATTGTTGTAAATCGTGAGCCATTAATCGACCATAGGCAATCACGTCCGATGGGTTCCAGCGAACGGGTTCGGATCTCAATAATTTAAATTCAACTGGATACTTCCCGTTTAGCTCATCGATCCTAGCGTTAATTCCAGCACAAAACCTTTCTAGTATTTCCATAGTTTCATAATCAATTTGTCTCACTATATGTTCCGCGATTTTAGGAATACCCCATGTCCGCAAATAGACGTCCTCTTTAATAAATTTATCACCAAAAAATTTTCCAAGGGCACCCCGGCCCGCTGAAGCAACTAAAGACATTTGAAAAAGACGGTCTCGAGCAGACAGGTATCCAGCTACATAAAATAAATCTGATTCGTTTTCAGAAAAAACATGTGGCACACCATAGTTATCTGTATATATATGAACGGGTGTTAAAAGTCCGGGCAGGGTTTTTTCACCACTATATTGAGGAAGGGGGTGGTGTAGATAAATCCTTAGTGCAATAATAAGCAGAATAATAACACTAAAAAAATATCTGCCGAAAACCTTCTTTGTATAACTAGACATACTATATATTAATATAGAAAATTATTGAATTGATCTATTTTAGGTCGGTTTCCAGGTGGAGACAAGATTAATAAGAAATTTTTTACATTATGTTGGGTGCGGTTGTTCCAATATTCAGGTATAAACCGTAAAATCCGGCCTATCATTTAAAAAAATGTTATTAACTATAGCAACAATTTCTGTACTGATCGTTTTGGTACTATTTATATGGGATACAAGTAGCGGCTATGAAACGCAAAGTAATATAAGATCATTTTACAGGCCGTTCTACGCTGAGTCTAGTATTAGTCACGAATATTTATCCACACCAGTAGCAGTATGGAAAACCCTAACCGCACTAGACGGGTATTCATCGTGGTTTCCACAAGTTTCCCGTCTTTTACCCGACGTAAACACTCAACGATACGTACATAAATTTTCTTTTGATCAATTCCCGCTGGTTCCGGGCGCCAGATTTTTATTGCGTCCCAACAGCTGGTCTCCCTTTTATCATAGTAGAATAGTTGTGGTAGACGAAAACAAAGAAATTTCGTTCGATTTAAAATACAATCCTTTTTTTAGAGAATATGTTGTTTTTTCTTTGAAACCACAATCCTATGGAACGACTGTAACGTGTGTGAGAACAAGTAGGGGATTGTTTTCGTTTTTATCTTTATGGGGTTTTTCCAATACAAAATCAAAAATGCTGGAAAATCTTGGTTTCTTCATCTCCGATGAAACAAAAACAGAAGATGAAAATGAAAAAAACGTCGCTACAGATCAGGTTTCATTTTTAAGTCGGGATGCCACTATCGCTCAAGCTGTGCAAGCGGGGTTGGATGGTAATATGGATCTCATAAATGCTATCGCGGATAAACCAACACGGGGTCTGGCGAAAGCAACATTAATACAAACAAAACGTAAGGGCGGTGCCTTACCGGAACACCTGAAAAAAGCATTATCTGAAGCCCCTGCTGTTGTTCCTGCAAAAAAACAGTCTGAAGGCGCATCACTGTTTAGTAACCAAGGTGAACATATAGCATATCTTGTAAACTTAACTTTAGATGGCAATGACGAGGCGCTGAATGCGGTGCCAGACAGGGTTATACGCGGCAAGGTCAAGGCAATGTTAGCAAAAATTAAGCGTGGCGCTTTAGAGCGGCCTCCAATGCCCGAATCCTCATCCAAGCCAGCAATATCAACGGAAAATAATATTGAAGAACAAGAGAGCGATGAACAGCTTATAACTAGACTGGTCAGGGCTGGGGTCGATGGTAACCTTGATGAAATCAATGCTTTAGAGAACAAAGTACTTAGAGGTAAGATTAAATCTGCTATTGTAAAAGAGAAGCGGGCCAATAAATAATATATACATAGCGGTAGATTTGAGGAAAATATATTCACTGCCGATCATTATCGTTTTTCTTGTTTTCAACAGCTGTTCGATTAAACAAGGAGCCGAATCAGAAAAACTTCACAATTTATTCAACGATGTCTGGGAATGGGGTCTAAGGGAATTTCCAACAAGAGCAACTTATTTGGGGGATTATCGATATAATGACCGACTGACAGATATGAGTTTAGCTTCTATCCAACGGCGACACAAAAAAAACGAATCAATTCTCAGTAAACTAGAAAATCTGAACCGAGAAAAGCTTAATGCTGGCGATAGGCTAAACTATGACCTATTTCAAAAAAATATAAAAAGAAAAATTGCGGCCCACCCGTTCAAAGACTATTTAATGCCTATTGACCAAATGGGGGGCTTACAAATCAATTTTCCTAACTTAGTTGATATAACCCCATTCAGAAATCAGGATGATTTCGATAACTATCTTGCTCGTCTATCATTGTTCCCAAAATATGTGGATCAAATTATTGCTTTGATGCAGAAGGGTCTTAAAGAAAATATAACGCCACCAAAAATCGTTCTGAAAAAAGTCCCTGATCAAATATCTGTACAATACCAGTTCGATGTAAAGAATAGCCCCTTTTATGAACCGTTCGAAAAAAATATTGTCAGTTTACAAGATTCAATTCGTGCTCATTATCAAGAATTAGCTGTGTTAAGTATTAAAGACCATGTTTTTACTTCCTATAGGAAGCTTTTTGATTTCTTCGTTGAAGAGTATTTACCTAGGACCCGTGAAAATATCAGCGCAATGAGTATCCCTAATGGTGATAAATTTTATTCTTTCAAGGTAAAATATTATACAACCACTAATAAAACGCCCTCTGAAATACACTCTATTGGCTTAAGGGAAGTCACCCGCATACGATCAGAAATGGAAAAAGTGATTAAAGACTCTGGTTTTACTGGTTCATTTAAAGAGTTTATTAATTATCTAAGAACAAATCCTGATTTTTACTACGATAGCGCGGAAGAGCTCTTAGATGGCTATAGGGCTATTTGTAAAAAGGCCGATCCTGAATTAACCAAGCTTTTTGGAACGTTGCCGCGTCTTTCTTATGGCGTCAAACCAATACCCGATTTTCAGGCACCAGCATCACCTACCGCATATTACTATAGTGGGTCGCTCAAGGCGGGCAGACCTGGTTATTTTTGGGCTAACACATATAAGCTTGATTCTCGTCCAAAATATGAAATGGAAGCGCTGTCCCTACATGAGGCAGTTCCTGGTCATCATTTACAAATATCAATATCACAAGAACTTGAAGATGTGCCCGAATTTCGCAAACATGGTGGATTTACTGCTTTCAGCGAAGGGTGGGGGTTGTATTCTGAAAAACTAGGAGAAGAAATGGGTTTTTATAAGGACCCTTATTCAAAATTTGGTCAACTTACTTATGAAATGTGGCGTGCTTGCAGGTTGGTGGTTGATACGGGTATGCACGCGTTTGGTTGGAGCAGGGATAGGGCAATTAAATTCGTGGCCGATAACACAGCGAAGACTGAAAATGATATTATTGTGGAGATCGATCGTTATATTGCTTGGCCCGGTCAAGCGCTGGCGTATAAAATAGGAGAACTGCATATTATTGAACTACGATCATTAGCAGAAAAACAATTAGGTGAAAAATTTGATATACGAGAATTTCATGACACTGTGCTTGGCAGCGGCGCAGTGCCGCTTGATATCTTAGAAGTGCACGTCAAAGATTATATTGCTATCAACTTGGCCGAATAATTTTATACTGGAACTGGTATAGTCCTTCTACCTCATCCACCGATAACATTTTTAAAAAAATAAGATCCAATTCCTTATCAAGATTGGGAAAAAGTAGAATACCTTTTCCGAATATTAGTGGGTGTATTGTAAGATATATGTGGGTTAGGTATGAAGCAAACCGTGTAAACGTTCTACCGCCACCTATAATAAAACATTTATCGCCTTGTAATTTATCAAGGACCTTTTCTGGATCGCTATGTCTGTGTATAACTATAGTTTCACGACCGTCAAGGTCCATTGCTAATGTTTTCTTTGTTTGAGAACCCATTATCACTGGATAGCCCATTGTTTGTTTTCTAAACAAGTGTAGGTCTTGTGACCAGTCTACCACCTCGTTGCTGTGTCTAGCAATATAACCGTCTGCAGTAATGGCAGCAATAAGGATTATATCCATTAATTACATGGAAAATATTTTATTCGCTATCAAGCGCTTTTTGTACCAAATGATCTATATACATTCTATGGGTTTGCGTTGCTGGTGAAACTCCGGTTTGTTTTCGTATAAAACTCTTGATATCGTTCAGATTTTTTAAGGCTGTTGCTTGCGCATGGTGCCCGTAAATGCCAGTCTTTTCAGGCAGCAGGATATTAATTAATCGTTGGGTGTATTCTGTCTGAAGGTTTTGACGAAAAGTATTTACGTCGCCACGCATATCATCTTTGTATATAGCCGTAGTAAGATCAAACATAAATTCGTCCAAGCTGTATTTATTTCCATAAAGGCGGCTGTCAGTAAGGCGCTTTAACACGTTTTGGTGTAACAGTTGGTTTAAAACATTTTTTTGCATCCCCATAACCAGGTCATGAATCTTCGGATCTTCGGTTTGTGACATATGGTTAAACCCTCTGCGCTGTGGCTGTAAGCGCATGAGAGTTGGTTGTGAGAAATTGAAAGCCGTTGGTGAAAAAAGATAAGCGCCTAAAGCCTTAATAGCTCTTTTCTGTTCATTATATGGTACCGCTCTAAATGGTGTGTTTGAATCACGCTGTCCAATATATGCACGATCTACATATACACCCCCTATATGGCGGGATATAACCGCACAAGCGTTACTTCTTTCCCTTAATAAAATAGCAAATGCGTCACGTAGAGCCTGGTAAGATGTACCTCTGTCAGAATATTTTACAACAAGATCATCCAATAAATATTTGGATAATTCAATTCTGTCGCTTGCGTATGATATCGGATCGCTTGACATATCATAAATCATGGCTTGTGGGTCAATGCCCTTTCCTGGTGCGCGCATGTCATCTGCGTCGTTACCAAACGCCAAGTTTGGAGAGGTGGATCGAGATAAAATTGTGTTAAGCCTGCTTTCTTCCAATTCATTGTTTTTTAGTGCTGTGGAGTATCCAAATTCTATTGCCCAAACATCATATGGGCCTGGTGTAGTTGTGTAATATTCTCCTTGTTCGATTTTAGGAGGGGCAATATTAATTCCAGGATATTCCATTACTGAACTAGTCAGTCCCATCTCTTCCGTAATACCCTTTTTATGTACAATTTCATTATTGTGTAGGTAACTGGATTTAAAATTATGATTTAAACCTAACGTATGGCCAACTTCGTGCAACACCAGCCTGATCAGGGATTCGTGTATAATTCGTTTTTTAACTTCTTCACTGTAGCCAGATATTGTGGCTGATGTAAAACCAAATTGATTTGCTTGATATAAATACTCTCCCGCGAAACAGTGCTCTGCCCAGTCCTGTTTTTCATATACATCTTCATATAGCTTATCATATTTCACCCTGTTTGTGAAATAAACAAACTCTAGCATTATGTCCGCTCCCAAAATCTGGCCGGATCGAGGGTTTACAAAGCTGGGGCCATAGCCTCCAAACGGTGGACGTGGAGACGAAGTCCATCGCAATACATTATATCGAATATCACCTGCATCCCATTCAGCATCGTCTGGTTGGGTTTTTACAATAATTGCATTTTTAAATCCTGCAGCACGATATGCTCTGTTCCAACGCAAAACACCTTCTTCCACTGCCGGGCGGAACTCCTCTGGTGTTGTATTTTCTATCCAAAAAACAATTGGTTCTATTGGCTCAGAAATAGGTGCGGATGGTTTTTTCTTAACCAAATTCCAGCGATGAATAAGATCACGATAAGGAACGTTGCTTGTTGAGGTTAAATCTGTGACTTGCGTCATGAAATACCCCACCCTAGGATCGTCGTAGCGTGGAACATAGTTGTTTTTCGGTACCGCAATAAAGCTGTGTTGAATCACCATGTGCACCGTTCGGGGATCTGTGATTCCAGGCCCACCGCGGTTTGTTGGTATGGGGTTGTCATATACATATTTAATAACAACGTCTGAATTGAGCGGGTAATTGTTCAGAGCAATATATTGACATTTCTTCTTGTTTAATGATCCTAAGGTAAAGCGGGTGCCCGGTTTAGCGTTGGGGTTAGGCGCAGGTTTGATTTGATATAGGCTCTCAGAAAGAAATATATCATCGACCTTAAGAAGCATTGCGCCCGTTTTTTCATCAATCGCTGTAATTTCCAAAGCGGATAAAACCGCAGCGTTTATGTTTGCTGTTTCGGCGCGGCTTAAGGGATTGTCTGGATCGAAATAATAAGCTGTATTGATAGACACAAATTCCAGGCGGTTATAATATTTTCTAATCTCGAAAATTTTACTAGTCTTATATGCGCCACGAAAATGGCCTACATCTACCA
>CAYYXU010000052.1:0-11513 GCA_964475645.1 uncultured bacterium
AATCATATGAAAACCTTAATTGAAATCACTCCTACAATAGAATGGAATAATGGAAGGGTCAGACTGATTGACCAGACTAAACTACCCTTGGAAGAAAAATATATTGAAACAGACGATTATAGGGTTGTCTGTGATGCTATCTATCGCTTAGCCATTCGTGGAGCGCCCGCTATTGGAGTTGCCGGTGCGTATGCCTGTGTATTAGCAGCCAATGAAATTGAAGTAACTGAGCTCAGTGATTTTGTTAATCGATATTTACAAAAGGCGGATGAAATAGGTTCTACTAGACCTACAGCTGTTAATTTAATGTGGGCCGTAAAGCAGATGAAAGATCAAGCAATCGGCTTTTCTGGAAATGTGGCAGATTTGAAAATAGCTTTATTGGACTTAGCCCAAGAAATAAGAGATGATGATATTGACCGTTGCCATAACCTTGGCTTGCATGGCGCTAACTTGATCCCTAATAAATCCAATGTAATGACGATTTGCAATACAGGGGGTTTGGCTACAAGTGGAATCGGCACAGCATTGGGTGTGATCCAGTATGCCCATGCTCAGGGTAAAGACCTAAAAGTGCATGTCTGTGAAACGAGGCCATTACTCCAAGGATCAAGATTAAATACGTGGGAGTTGAAACGAACCAAAACACCCTTTACACTGATGACGGATAGTATGGCTGCAACTACTATGAAAAAAATTGATATTGATGGAGTTTTTGTTGGTGCTGATCGTATTGCATCCAATGGAGATACTGCTAATAAAATAGGCACCTATAGTCTGGCAGTATTGGCTAAACACCATGATGTGCCATTTTATGTTGCTGCGCCGCTGTCTACTGTTGATTATGAAATTGAATCAGGGGTTGATATACCGGTTGAGGAACGATCTCCTAATGAAGTAACACGAATAAAAGGTATGCAGTTTACCATCGAAGATATTGATGTTACCACACCGGCATTTGACGTAACACCCGCAGAATTAATACATGGGATTATTACAGAAAGGGGTATAGCAAGATACCCCTACAAAGAGTCACTTGAAGATCAACGCAATGCCGACTAATTTGAAAATAGGTATTATTGGCGGGTCAGGTATGGAAGATCCAGCATTTATATCTGATTTTACTTCAAAACAAGTCTCGACACCCTATGGTGATCCCAGTTCTAAATTGATTTTGGGAAATATTGCAAATATTTCTGTAGTAATACTTTCCCGCCATGGGCCGGGGCATTCTATTAATCCAACCAATGTCAATTATCGGGCTAATATTTGGAGTTTAAAGGAAGAAGGCTGTACTCATATTCTTGCTGCAACTGCCTGTGGATCATTACGGGAAAGAATTGCCCCCGGACATTTTGTTTTTCCAGATCAATTTATTGATCGCACAACTAAACGCATTAGTACTTATTTTGATGGTTCAAATGTCCAACATGTGTCTATGGGTGAACCGTTTAGCGCCGAAATGCGCAATTGCCTGGTACAAGCCTGTACTTCCTTGGGATTTGAACATCATGATAGTGGCACAGTTGTAACAATTGAGGGACCACGATTTAGCACCAAAGCCGAAAGTATAATGTTTCGATCTTGGGGTTGTGATATTATCAATATGTCTACCGTGCCAGAGGTTGTTTTGGCCCGAGAATTGGAACTAGAATACCAAAGTATGGCCATGAGTACCGATTATGATTGCTGGCATGAAAGCGAGGAAGAGGTAACGATGGAAATGATCTATGCCGTTATGGAAAAAAATGTCCATAACGTAAAGAAATTGATTGAGCATGTTATTCCCTTAATTATTAAAAACTGTGGAAAAGGATAATAAATGAATATCGATAGAATTAAAAATAGTATTCGGAATATACCAGATTTTCCAAAACCAGGGATTCAGTTTAAAGATATAACAACCTTATTGCAGGATAATATTGCTTTTAAAGCGGCAATTGAAGCTTTTTATATTGCGTTTAAGGATAAAGAAATAGACGTTATAGTAGGTATTGAAAGTAGAGGTTTTATTTTTGCTGCACCTTTAGCTCTAAAAATGGGTTGCCGATTTGTATTGGCTAGAAAGCCGGGAAAACTACCCAGCGAAACTATTGCGGAGGAGTATGAGCTGGAATATGGTACTGATGCAATAGAAATGCATATTGATGCCATAAATAAGGGTGATAAAGTATTAATTGTTGATGATCTGTTGGCAACAGGTGGTACAGCCAAAGCCACTGGTAGTGTTGTCAAAAAATTACAAGGGGAAATTTTAAGCTATGCTTTTTTGATTATACTTAAGGGACTGAAGGGCGATGAATTATTGAAGCCTACCCCGGTATTTACTATTTTAGAATATTGACCTTTAATTCCTATTATTGTTAGCAAATTAACACCATTGTAAGTTTGTCTCTCAGCTAGTGTAGATCTTTTGAAAATAATAGCATTATTTATCTTAGCAATAGTTGTCGCTGGTTTCGCTGGTGATGTACCCTACAATCCTACGCCAGATCGTTATGTGGATATCCATCATTCCAAGATTGATATTCGAGTTGATTTGGATGATAGTACAGTAACCGGCAATGTAACTCATATAATGAGTTCCCTGCGCACCGACCTATACATTATTCAGTTAGATTGTGAGGATACGGAAATACAGCAGGTGTTGATCAACAATAACAGACCACTGAAGTACTCACTGAACGGTCCTAAGTTGAATATCGAGTTGGACCGCACCTACGGTTTTGATGATACGCTAACCCTTTCCATTAATTATCAATCCAAACCGAAAAAAGGGCTCTATTTTGTCCGTTCTGATAAAGGGTATCCAGATAAGAATAACCAGGCCTGGACCCAAGGTGAAGGAATGGATAACCACAATTGGGTCCCCCTTTGGGATTATCCCAATGACCGAGCTACTTTTGAAGTTATTTTGACAGTGGATACACCTTACACTGCTGTATCGAACGGTGAATTTGTTGGTATGACCGATAAGGGCACAGCCCGAACCTTTCACTGGCACGAGCATTTCCCTATGGTTAGCTACTTGATTTCTTTTGTGATTGGTGATTATCGCAGGGTAGAAGATAGTTATGGAGATCTTTCCATTGGCTATTGGGTAACCCCTGAATACAGCGACGTAGATGCTTTACGTTCTTTTGATCGGACACCGGAAATGGTGGCTTTTTTCAATGAACATACTGGTATTTCATACCCTTATGAAAAACTGGACCAGATCATTATCGATGATTTTATGTGGGGTGGAATGGAGAATATTACCCTGATTCACCAGAGTTCCAGAACAATGCACACCGACCGAGCCCGTCCAGACCATACCAGCGATGGGTTGGTGGCCCACGAAATTGCCCACCAATGGTATGGCGATATGCTAACTACCCGGAACTGGGCCAATGCGTGGCTTAACGAGGGTTTCGCTACTTTTCTGACCTATGCCTGGAGTGAATACGACCAAGGCAGGGATGTGGCTGAATATGGCCGACGTTGGATGATGTCCAGTGTACGCTGGGCCGATGAATCAAATAGACGGCCCATGGTCCAGTATTACTATGAATCAGATATGGATCTTTTTGATTCAAACATTTATGCTAAAGGTGCTTTGGTCTTGAATATGCTAAGGCAAATGCTGGGCTATGATGCTTTTTGGCGAACAATTCGCCATTATACCAATACCTATCAATTTAAGAATGTTGAATCCCAAGATTTGAAACGCGTTTTTGAGGATGTCACTGGCCAGAATCTAGATTGGTTTTTTGATCAATGGGTCTATACCGGTGGTCTTCCTCACCTGGATATCAAGTATAAATACAATCGCCGCAACCAACATGTTAAACTGACTATTCGTCAAATCCAGGATGTTGCTTCTTCATCTTTGTTTCGGTTGCCGCTAACTGTATTGATCGATAATGGGGGTGATATTGTTCGTCAGGATATCTGGATCGAAGAAGAAGAATCTACCTTTCTGATACCATCCATGAGGGATCCCAATATGGTGCTAGTGGATGAGGGGCATATCATTCCCAAACGTATGGACTTTAACAAAACACAAAGTGAGTTGATTTATCAATCTGAACATGCACCCAATGTGCTGGATCGTATTTGGGCTATTGAAAGACTTGCGAAGATAAAACAGAGAAAAAGATCCATTGAGAATGCCCTGACACATGCGTTGCAGAAAGATCCTTTTTACGGAGTCCGGGTTGAGGCTGCAGAGGCGTTTGGTGAATATAAACCTAAAAAAGGAGCGGAAATTCTCATGAGTTCTATGCAACGGCAGGACAACCGTGTGCAAAGAGCCTGTATCCGTAGTTTAAATAGTTATAAAACAAGGAAAGTAAAAGATTTCTTGATTGAGACCATGATGACTGCAGATAATGATTATACCGTCAATGATGCTTATACAACCTTGTTTGAAGTTGATAGTACTGCGGCTGATTCGCTTTATGACTGGGCCATGAAACAGGATTCCCACCGTGATATGATTCGCAAAACTGCAATCCGATCTTTACGCAAAAATAATGCAAGTAATTATAAAAGACTTAAAGTATTACTTGAATATGGCACAGCACCCTGGTCTTGCCGCTCAACAGTGGTTTCAACCATTGGCAAACACACAAAAAAACACCCTGAATTAATATCCACTTTTGAAGAATTATTGTTCGATCCCAATCGTGATGTGCGTACCACAGCAGCCCGGCTTTTGAGTCATCATGGGGATAAATCTCATGTAACCAAACTAGAAAATCTCATTATCCGCGATCCTATAACCGAACGCTATGTCACACCTATGGTTGCTCGTTTGAAAGGTGAGGAACCAACGACAAAACCTATCCCTTCATTGAAGCACGAACTATTGGAGATACGTGACCGTATTGATAAACTCATCAAAATACAACAGGATTAATAGTTTTTGATTTCTATCTGGCTTATTCCTGCCCGAGAAGATGCACAATATATCCAAGCGATTATAAATAATTTGTCCACCAACTATCAGGCTCCCGTTTTCAGTCCCCATTGTACCTTATATAGTCCTATCGATCTGCCCAAGGCAGAGTTAAAGAAAATCCTAGAACGATCTGCAAAAAATATGAAATCTTTTTACGTTAAAAATATAATGATCAGTCACACTGAAGATTTATGGAAAACAATATTCATCAAATTATTAAGATCATCAGAATTAGAACAACTGCAGCAAGAAGTTATTAGCCAATTTCAGGTGGAACAACCCTACAAGTTTTCACCACATATCAGTTTACTATACAAGGAAATACCTGATAAGAAAAAAGAGGATGTTATTCGTAATTTACAAGTGAAAAATTCCTTCAAAATGGATAAGATAGCTGCTGTGCAAACTGGTCCAAATGTGGATAATTGGGAAAAAGTTGTAGAAATACCATTTCATGCTTGAATCAAAAAATACTACTCTGGTAATCATCGATGTACAGGGTAAACTTGCACAGGTCATGCATGACCGTGCAGCTCTTTTCAATAATCTGCGAATTCTTATAAGCGGTGCAAAATTGCTGGAAATTCCCATTATATGGATGGAACAATTGCCTGATAAGTTGGGTCCGACCATTTCTGAGATCCAGGAACTGCTACCAGATATGAATCCGATTGTAAAGGATGTCTTCAGTTGTGCTAGGAATGAGGAATTCAAATCGCGCTTGCAGGAATTGCACGTCGATAACATCCTTCTGGCCGGTATTGAAGCTCATGTTTGTGTTTACCAGACAGCCATGGATCTTCTAGATCAGGATTATGGGGTTCATGTGGCAGCAGATGCAGTTTCATCCCGAACGGATAGCAATAAACAACTAGGCCTAGAGCGTATGCTTCTAGAGGGGGTGGTGCAAACCAGCGTGGAAATGGTACTATTTGAGTTACAAGGGATTGCCAAGGGTGAACGCTTTCGTGAACTGGCCAAATTGGTTAAATAACGTTGGCAGGTAATCTTCTTAAAAAATAATTACATAAATCCAATTAACAGCCTTATACTATTTTCGGTAGTATTAAAGAAATCAGAATAAGGAAAATGAAACTAAGAATTACAACTTTTTTACTACTTTTATCAGCGCTTCTTTGGGGGCAATGAAATCTTTGAAGTAATCCTTCCTTGCCGGTCGGTGAGTCAGATAAAGGTTTCAGTGCAAAAAAAGGGGATATCTATTTTGGAGTGCAAACTAGTTTTACTACAATTAACTGGTGGCATGAAGCATTGGGGGCCGAACAATTTGAACATAGCGGTTTATTAAATACCTATTTGCTTCAGCCCAAAGGAATTATTGGGATCTCTGAAAAATTGAATATCGCATATAGTACCACGCTTGGATTAAGGGAAATGCATTGGCATGTTGCCGAAGAGTCTATCCATCATAGAGATGAAAATACACGAAGTAATTTCTTGAATGCTATAGGCAATATACTAGGTGATAGTAGGTTTATTTTGCGGTATTTATTGAAGGATGCCGGTGCGGAAATGGGTTATCGAATTTATACAGGTAGTGGGTTAGTTATACCAGGTAGCAGCGTGCTAACATCGGACCCGTTCTTCCTTAGCGGTGAATTACTTAAAGAACACAGGCATTTTAGTTTAAGTAGTGGTGCTTATAAGGCCATTATGGAGACCCAAATGTTCTTAAAAAGAAATGTGAATCCCGTATTTTTAGGTGGATTTATTGTTATAGAATATCCTATTAAGGAAAGTAAATACGGCTATTTGCCACCTATAGCCACAAGCGTTTCTTTATCGGCTTCCATTATGAGGTATGACGAGTTGATGAGTTCCATTGATATAGGTCTTATGATGAGCCATTCGTCCCAAGGAAAATGGAATGGATTACCTGAACCAAATAGCGAATCGCTGATGCTCAGTCCGAGTATTGGTTATTTATTCAATACCAAGTTTGGAGCGGTAGCATTCAATTTGCAGAAACCATTTATGATTTTCGGTGCATTTGTGCAGAACGAAGGAGATATCGATCAACGCAGCGATGTGTGGCAACTATCATTTGCCTTACGGTTTCTTTTTAAAAGAGAATAGATGCCCTATTTTCTCTATTAAAATTATGCTCACTTATCTGTAATTTTGATAGAGAAAATAGTTTATGTAAGATCCTTATATTGGATATTAAAATAAATAATTAGATATAGAAAGAGGACGAAATGAATAAAAAACTGATTACACTTAGCCTTGCCTTGGGATTAATATTTGGTTGCAGCGGTGAAGCTGAAAATAAAACAGCTGAAATTGCCTTGAACACAATTCAGTGCGGCATGTGCACAGATAAAATTGCCAGTGGTCTGGGTAAGTTAGAAGGAGTGGTCAAGGTTGATGTGGATCTGGAAAAGAAAATTGGTAAAGTGGTTTACAAAGCAGGTGTTATCAATTTAGGGGTTATTGAAAAAGCGATTGCTGCTATTGGGTATGATGCCAATAATACACTGGCGGAACCAAAAGCCTATTCCGAATTAGATATGTGCTGCAAAGTCCCGGGGAAATAATAAAACTTTCTTAAGGGTTCCAAATAGGGTTGTATTTACTGAATTTACGCTCACAGTAATTCTTTTGTCATTGCCGGGCCTATCCGTTAATTTCCCCGGCTTATTTAGGACTATTATATCATTTCCAAATATCCATCTATTATAAAAAATGTTTGATCAAATAACGGAACGGTTTGACACTTTGCTGCGGAACCTACGTGGCATCGGTAAGATTACGGATAAAAATATTCAGGAAACGGCTCGTCAGATTCGACGCGTGCTACTAGAAGCAGATGTGAATTTTCAAGTTACCCGTGATTTTGTAAAACGGGTACAAGACCGTTCTTCCGGCACGAAAGTTCTTAAATCAGTGAAACCGGGGGAACAGTTTATCAAAATTATCCATGACGAACTGGTAACACTGCTTGGTGATGAACCTGTCTCATTGGAATTTGCGAAAAAAGGACAGACCGTAATATTAATGGCTGGCTTGCAAGGGTCGGGTAAGACTGCCACTTGTATAAAATTAGCAAATCGGCTTAACGATCAGGGAAAATCCGTTTTACTAGTGGCAGCAGATGTTTATCGTCCCGCTGCGATCAAACAGCTACAGGTACTTGCCGAAGATATTGATGTACCAGTGTTTGAAATGGGGCAGGATGACCCAGTAAAGATTTGTACTGCTGCCATTGAAGAAGCAGTCCTATCAAAAATTGATTGTGTTATACTGGATACGGCAGGTCGTCTTCACGTAGATGGTGAAATGATGGTTGAGATTCAGCAAATTGCTGATGCGGTAAAGCCTACAGAGACTTTATTTGTAGCGGATGGCATGACTGGTCAAGATGCGGTTCATTCCGCTCAGGCATTTAACGAAGCGCTTGAGATAACAGGTACAATCCTAACAAAGTTGGATGGAGATGCTCGGGGTGGCGCCGCAATATCTATAACTACCGTTATCAAAAAACCGGTAAAATTTATTGGTACTTCTGAAAAGACTGATGGCTTGGAAGTATTTGATCCGCAGCGCATGGCCAACCGTATCCTGGGATTGGGTGATGTTGTTACCCTAGTAGAAAAAGCTCAAAAAGTAGTGGCTGAATCAGAAGCTGCGAAGATGCAGGAAAAACTAATTGCGAATCAGTTTACACTTGAAGATTTTAACAGTCAGATCAACCAGTTACAGAAGATGGGTAACTTGAATCAAATTATGGGTATGATCCCTGGTATACCGCGTAAGATGATGAAAGGGATTGACCTAGATGGTCAACAATTATCATGGACGAAAGCCATGATAAATTCGATGACACCCCAGGAACGGAATAATCCCCAGCTGATCAATGGGCAGCGGCGCAGGCGGATTGCAGCTGGTTCGGGTCGTTCTGTGCAGGAAGTGAATCAATTATTAAAACAATTCACAGAAATGCAGAAAATGATGAAAAAATTTGGTAAAATGAAGTCCCGCGGAATGAGGTTGGGAACGTTTATTTGATGAAAAATAAGGAGAAATCGTATTGGCGACAAAAATAAGACTAAAACGAATTGGGCGTAGAAACAGACCATTTTATCGCCTAGTTATCATGGATGCGCGCAATCGTAGAGATGGAGCAGCCATTGAAGAAGTAGGCTGGTATAATCCCACTGCAAAGGATGAAATGTATTCACTCAAGGAAGATAGGATTTTGTATTGGCTGGAAGAAGGCGCCCAACCAACGGATACAGCCCACGATATTTTGCGTACAGCAGGACTTGCTCATAAGTGGCACCTAATGAAACAGGGCCTTGATGAGACAGCTGTGGAAAAAGAAATGAAGAAATGGGCTCTAGAACGTGAAGATGTATTGGAACGTCGGCGCCAGCGGGCCGAAGCAAAAGTAGCTGAAAAGAAAGCTGCAGCCGGAAAAAAGGCGGCAGAAACAGCTGCTGAAGTGGATAAACCTGCCGAGAAAGATGCTAAAACGGAACCACCAGCGGAGACTGTACCTACAGATAAAGCAACAGATGGAACTGCGGATGCAGATCTAAGCGCTAAAGAAGTTCCTGATGAAACAGAGGATGTAGTACCTGTAGAAAAAGCTGAAGAAGAAACTGCCGATGAAAGCGCAGATGAAAAAGAGGAACCTAAAGAAGAAGACGTTAAGGATGATGCTGAAGCAGATGAATCGGAAGAAGATAGTGCTGCTAAAGATGAAGATGTAGAAGAGGATAAGAGTACTGAAAAAAAAGAACTCGAAAAGAATAAATCAGGTAAAAAGGGTTCAAAGAAAACAGCCAAGAAAAGTGGCAAAAAAACAGATGATAAGTGAAGAGATGGGCCGCTAATGGTCCAAGGAGGATATGATCATGAAGGAGTTGATTGAAAGCATAGCAAAACATTTGGTAGACAAACCAGATGAAGTGAATGTAGCAGATGTAGAGACTGAACAACGCATTATCTACGAACTAACAGTAGGTGATGGTGATTATGGTAAGATTATTGGTAAGGGAGGACGAAATATTTCCGCTATTCGTACTATAGTATTTGCAATTAATGCCAAACAAGGTGGCAAACGTGCTCGTCTGGATGTAATTGACTAATGATCCATGAATAAACTATTTCCAATCGGAAAGGTCATCCGAGCGTCTGGGATGAAAGGAGCTGTATCTGTGCGACCTTTATCACGGTACTTTGATGATTATGTCCAATCCCACCCGCTGCATGTTGGATTTTCAAAAGAAATATCTAATAAAGTTCAACTTAGTGATGTAACCGGCGCTGGAAAAAAACGTCATTTCATTTTTACAGGGTTGCAGGATCGGGATAGCGCGGAAACTATGGTTGGACAGACTGTTTTTGCTCTTGTAGATGATTCAGATGTAATACATTTTGTATCTGGTGATTTGATCGGATACAATGTGGTTACAGATAGTGGTCGATTGATTGGTGAGTTAGGTGAAATTCTCTGGTTGCCTGCGAATGACGCCTACGTAATTTATAGTGGTGATCAGGAATTCCTTATTCCGATTATACCGGAAATAGTCAAAGAGATTAGCCATTCCCAAAGGTCAGTAATGATCACCCCTATGGAAGGATTATTGGATTGAAAAAAGTTGCCATAATTACTCCTATACCGGATATGGTAAATACTATTATACAGCAATCCATGCTGCGTAAAGCGAAAACAGAGGGGGTTATTGATTTTGATGTAGTGGATCTACGGGATTTTGGACAAGGGAATTATCGACAAATTGATGATACGCCCTATGGTGGCGGTGGGGGTATGGTGCTGATGGCTGAGCCTCTTTTTGCAGCACTGGACCATGCTATTGCCAATATTGGCGCATCTACAAATCTCAGAATCATATATCCATCGCCGCAAGGACTACAATGGTCTCAGGATGCAGCTCAGGAAAATAGTTCTTTGGAAAATCTCATTTTCATTTGTGGTCATTACAAAGATATTGACCATCGTGTAATTGATAAATACGTGACCCACGAATATTCCATCGGCGATTATGTTGTGACAAGCGGGGAGATCCCAACTATGATTATGATCGATAGTATTGTTCGCTTACTACCCGGTGTATTGAATAATTTTGATTCAGCAAAAACAGATTCGTTTTTTTCGGAGTCATTACTTGATGCACCATATTATACCAAACCTAAAAAAATCGATGGTCTGTCTGTTCCAGAAGTATTGATGAGCGGAAATCACGAAAAAATTGCTGCTTGGAGAGAGGATGAAAGGATTCGTCGTACGGAATTGAAAAGACCAGATTTAACGCATGCACGTGCCAAGAAACTAGAATCTTTGGAGAATTAATCATGAATAAGTTACAACAAGCTGTAGTCGATCAATTGCGAAGTGATTTGCCAGAATTTTCACCAGGTGATACGGTGTCAATTGGTGTCCGGGTTATCGAAGGTGGAAAAGAGAGATCGCAAATTTTTAAAGGGGTGGTCTTGGCTCGTAGCGGAAGTGGCGTAGAGGAAACCTTTACTGTACGTAAGATTTCTGGTGGTGTTGGCGTAGAACGGATCTTTCCAGTTC
>CAYYXU010000053.1:0-11273 GCA_964475645.1 uncultured bacterium
ATTTGATCGCATACGTGAAAATGTAAAATCCATGAAACGACTGACTTATACACAGATTGTTGACCTTAGTATCAATGATTCTTTAAGCCGAACAATTATTACATCCGTTACTACTTTTATTGTTGTCCTAGTGCTTTGGTTATTTGGCGGTGAAGTAATAAATCTTTTCGCGTTCGCCATGATGGCTGGGGTAATCGTAGGTACGTATTCCAGTATTTTTGTAGCCTGCCCTTTAGTGGTGTGGTTGCACGCTGGCAAATAACTCTACTGTACATTAAGAATATTAATAAATCTCAATTTATTTTATGATATTCTACAGCACAATGTCATCTCCTATTGGTCTATTAGGCATTGCCAAATCAAATAATGGATTAAGGCGGGTAATGTTTTCGAAACATGCACCCTTCAACCGGTATTTACAAACTTTATACCCTCAGGAAAATATAAAACGAGATCACGGTGAATTGACTGATACTATCAATCAGTTAAATGAATATTTTTATTTATCAAGAACGAAGTTCGAACTAAAATTGGATCTCATAGCACCTCCCTATTATAAAAAAGTATTAAAGATGGTAGCTAATATTCCTTATGGTAAAACTGCTTCATATAAAACTATTGCTGAACAGACCGGTAACTCGAAAGCGGTTCGTGCAGTAGGTGGTGCAAATGCAAATAACCCCATACCGATAATTATACCTTGTCATCGCGTATTGAAACATAATGGGAAGCTTGGCGGATTTGGAGGCGGCATAGAAAAGAAGGTATTTCTATTAGAACTGGAAGGATCCTTGTAGTTAGATTCAATATACCAAAAACATGTGGGCATTTTTTAAACGCATTACATTTGCTGGTCTATTTGCAATAGTACCATTAGCACTCACTTTTTACATCATTAAAATTATAATTGTATTTCTTGATCAGCTAACAGCGCCTATTATGGAAAAGATCAAGTTGGAAATCCCTGGTTTTGGACTAATTCTAACGTTGCTGATCATTTTTTCGTTGGGAATATTCGTAACGAATGTTCTTGGACGGCGCTTATTTTCATGGACAGAACGACTAATTTCATCAATACCTTTGGTAAATAATATCTATAATACCCTAAAACAAATAACTAATGCTTTCTCGGGTGCGACACAAACAGAAAATTACCAACGAGTTATCTATATCCAATACCCGCGAAAGGAATTATGGACAATCAGTTTTGTTACAGGTGAGAGTGTAGATGGATCCGGTAAAGAATATTATCATGTATTTGTTCCTACTACTCCAAATCCTACATCCGGTGTTTTCATCATTATTCCAAAAAAGGATTCAATTGAAGCTGACCTGACTGTCGAAGAAGGATTAAAGGCAGTAATCTCAGGCGGATTGCTGGCACCAAAACAAAGTCCTCTGGACAATTAAGAATTCTTAAACGATTATTCCATTTTTTTTCAACTAATTCCTAAACTTTAACCAAATGATTGAACTAGTAATATTATTGTTAACCAGCTATATCACGGGATCGTTCCCCACCAGTATTGTTATGACACGTGCAATAAAAAATATTGATATCAGAGAACATGGTAGCGGCAATGCAGGTGCAACCAATGTTTTTCGTGTTTTAGGCTGGAAATATGCCATTTTTGTTTTAGTATTTGATATTTTTAAAGGCTGGCTGCCAACAGCTGTATACGCCACCATAATTTTTCAGCAACTACCAATTCCTGATCAAGGTTTAGTACAAATTTTGTGCGGTTTTGCTGCGGTAACCGGCCATATTTATCCAATATTTACAGGGTTTAAAGGCGGTAAAGGTGTTGGGTCTCTAATTGGGGTCTTACTTGCTTTATATCCCCTTGTATTCCCACTATGTTTGCTAATAGGTGTAGCGGTTATTACTACCACTGGTTATGTTTCACTAGGATCAATATCTGCAGCAATTTCCCTGCCGATTATTATTTTATTTTTGCCGCGTTTGGGATTAATCAACCCAGACCTTTCCCTTGTTGTTTTTAGCCTGCTTGTACCATGGGTTATTATTTTTACCCATAGAACTAATATCAGCCGTATCCGAAATGGCACTGAAAATCGCTTTGAAAAAGCGATTATTTTCAAGAATAAAAACTAAATCAAAACTTTTGACCAATGGTTAGGTGCAGTGTTCGATCTGTAAATTTACCGTCTCTATAACCCCAGCCATAATCCAACCCAATCATGCCTATCATCGGTGCTGGTATTCTAAATCCAAAACCCATACCGGCCATAGGCAATTCACTAAATAACTCTTTCCGGTCGGTGTTGATATATCCCATATCAACAAACGCAATAGCGCTCAAACCATATTCCTGTTTCCATTTATATAGGTCAGTTGTAAAAACAGAGGTGGGAATAATCGTTTGACGTAATTCGAACGACAAGATAGCGAAATGGTTACCAAAACGAAAGGTATTATCAATATTTGTATAAATTGTACTATCAGGAATTGACCAGCCTCTAACTGTCTCAGAGCCGCCTAACGATGAAATCCATACTTCATCTACATCGCCAAATGTTGTGGAATAAGATACATTGAATGCTGCTGTTAGTTTGCGTTCGCTTTTAACCAATGAGTGGTAAAAGCTATATGATTGACTCCACCAAAAATTTCGTTTATCGCTATTCAATGCAATATGACTATAAAAACCTTGCACAATTAATATTCCTTTACTTGGATCACGATAAATATCACGCGTATCATATATATAGCTACCCTGAGGAGCAATATAAGAGAATACCAATGTGTCCTCATTATTGCTGAATGTTTTCTTTTCCCATTCGAACCCAATTCTGGACTTATGGCTATAACCAAAATAACGGCCTAAATTAATTTCTACAGTGGTCACGTTTCGTTCATAAGGCAAAAACGGATGTGCAGTAATGCTCTTTCCAGTCATAATATCCAGAGAAACATGATCACCTACTATCCAAGGATTTTTAAACGAAAAAAAATAGGCACGCCGTGCACCTGTAGATCCACCCAGCATAAATTTCTCATTTCTACCTCGAAAATTATTTATCCGCAACATTCCACCAAATGACCAACCATATTCCTCCTCGTATGCCGGTCCACCTGCAGGCAAAATCCGCAACGATGTTTCAATAACTTTAAACTCCAAGATAACACTTAGATCTTCCAGTGGTATGGCACGCCAGGTCACGTCCGCAAAAATACCCAGATTATATAATCGATCACGGTCCCTACGAACAACTACGCTATCTAGGGGAACATCAATCGGATGCTGAATCTCGCGTTCAATAATGTAATCTTTAGTAATAAGGTGGCCTTTGAATTCGATAGCGGAGACAATTGGTTGCTTTTCAGCCCAAATTAATGGTACTGATAAACATATTAATAATAGTCTATGAATCATAAAGGGTCGGCCTAGAAACCATCAGCCGAAAAATAGTTTAGAGGTCGAAACTCTCCATGAGCTGTATTTTCTTATACTCGATGCCTTCCTCAGAATATACCTGTTCGATCGCTCTCCGCAGATCACTTTCTACAATAAGTCCACGCAGATTTATAGCCATATTCCAGTCATCTAATACACGTACATTCATTTCCGTGTTGAAGTCTTGATACCGATGCCACGTACCATCGAATTCGTTTGGTGGTCCATAGGTCATCATTATTTTATGCTGCAAAACATCATCTGTAGTTACCTGTGGAAATCCAACATTCTTCAGTTCGATAGTTTTATGAATACTCTCAAGTTTATAATGTGAAGCCTCAATATTCGTAATACTATAAATAAAATCTATATTGATGAACCGTAGTTCTATCCGTTCAATGGTCATTCTTGTAGTATACTCATACATCATTTTCGCTCGTCTTACAGGAATGCGGAATCCAGATTTTAGTGTTAACGGATCATCCCAGAATTCAGCTACTGATAGAGAATCCGGGAAATAGCCCATCACCGCAGAGAGACTAGAATTCCAATCTGAGATTGGCTCTCGGGCCAATACCCAGCCATTCGGCAGTGATTTAATATAACCATCCAAAACGGTCGGGTTTGAATGAACAGTTGGTTCTTTCGATTCTACAGGCAGTTTTTTTACTTCTTCAGGAATGGAAGTAATAATGTCTCTAATATCTCTATTCCTAGATGGTAATTTGGATCGGATAGCCGTACAACTGGTTATAAATAATAAGAGGGTTAATATTGTTAGGCGATGCACGATCGTAAAATTAATCAAATTAAGTATTTATCATGAAGTATTTTTTAACTTACTATTAGAAATAGTGTAATCACATCCACAGTGTTAACTATTAAAAAAAAAGGCCCCAAAACAATGAGGCCTTTTTCAAATCTGGTCAGGAATCTATTTACGACCCCGAGCCATTTTTGCGCGAGCTACATCACCATTCTTATCAATAAAGTAAAGATAACCTGATTCGCGCGTTACACCGGCATTTGCTACTTTTTCAGCATTGCCGCCGCCTTTACCGGCACGGGCCATTTTTGAACGCCAAACGTTCCCATCTTTACCGAGGTAATATAGGTAACCACTTTCTTTGCTTACGCCACATGATTTGACTGTTTCTGCCATTGGATTCCTCCTTTAGTTTAGTTAAAAAAGTAAAGAGAACTAACTCTCGACGATGAACGTACTATCCTCCGTGGCAAAATGTCAAGAAATTTCTCGACGATCTCTCGTCGAGAAATTTCTTCAAGTTTTTTACAAAATCCGCTACTAAATCAGAAGCCAACAAGATTGTAACCAGGCAAATATTTTTCTTCTTATTCAGATTGTTTGACTATTCTAAACCCAAAATGATTATTTCCCCTATTTTCAAAATCAGAAGCTCTCGAATAAGTCAGTAAAGTCTTGGAGTGATAATTCCAGGAGCCCCCTCGTCTAACCCTTTTATTATTTGGACCTGCTGAAGTATTAACAGGATCTGTTGTTCCATCCATATAAAATGATTCTCCATAATAATCTTGGCACCATTCCCAAATATTACCGGCCATATCAAACAGACCATAAGGATTTGCTGGGAAAGAACCTACGGATAGGGGGTGTCCAACTGGATTATAGACACCTGGTATATCACCGTTATAATTGGCTTTTGTTAAATCTAAGGTACCATCATTTGTAGGGTATTCTAATTGTTGGCCTCCTCGCGCTGCACATTCCCACTGTGCTTCAGTGGGTAAACTAACATTGTAATATTGAGCAAAAGCATAGGCACCGTACCATTTTACCCAGTTTACCGGCCAGGTGGCTTTTGTAATATCTATCAATTCAAACATATGTTCGGAAGTGTTGAACAAAATCCAGCTTCTATTATTAATATGTTCTTCTTCTCCACTACTTGTACATCCACCCGTTTCTCCTAATTGTAAAAAAATTTCTCCTGCATGTGGCGCACTTCCAACACCAATAACCATGTTTTCTGTGTAGGTACCACAAGGATCACTAGTTTGTTGCGCAGATACAGTAATCCATCCATCCACATAGGCAGCATTTAAAAAGTCTATGTACTCCTGGTTTGTAATCTCTTTTTCAGATATAGCAAATGCTGATAATGTCACACTAATAACAGGTGCATCATTCTGGATTGTTGTCCCGCCCATTGTAAAAGTTTCAACTGGTATTTCCTTAAAAATAATGCTGGTAGGTAATGTAGCGCCTGTTTGTTCTATTATTGTTGGGGCTTCATCATCACTGTTGCAAGAAATGAAACATAACCATATCCACAATGAAATGGTTATCTGCCTTGGTTTTTTCATATATGTTAGTTTGTTAACCAGCCTTTTTGATAAATACGAGACCAGGAAAAATAATCATATTTTCAAACTTCGATCCTCTTTTGGGTTTGTCGATAAGTCTTTTTCTAGAAGCATCTGGCGCGCCCTGCTCATCTATTAACTGTTTGACAAAACCCACCATCCCATAACTGTGGCATCGCATAGGAATTTTCAAGCGCAATTTGCCAGCTACCTTTAACCAGAACTGATTAAGCCTAATAAATGATTTCAAATTTGAATCAAGGTTGAGACTTTTGCCGTCATGCCAATCATCCCAGTAACCAGTTCCCCAATCTTCAATTACATATAAACCATTAGGCTTTAGGTGATTATCAAATAGATGCCAAAATGAAATTTTAGTCAATTCACCCATATGTGAAGCGTCATCAATTATGATGTCAAACCCGTCTTTAGTAACATCATTTACGACACTGGAAAGGAATTTCGGATCAGCTTGGCTACCTTCATACATGTGAATGCGTTCTGTAGGTATGAAATCCTTCGGCAGTTTCTTATCGATGCCCACAATTGTACCTTTTGGAAAATAATCACGCCATAGCAATAGCGAGCCACCTTTACGAACCCCGAGCTCTAGAAGAACAATCTTCTTTTCAATCCAAGGTTCGAGAATCTGGTCGTATCGCTCAAGATAACTACCATCTATCTTATCTGAATCATATTGATCTAAATCTAACTTTAAGCTTCGCATTATTTTTTCCCTTCTTTCAATCTAATAAATTTGTCGGTTGTCCACCATCGGGAATGATCAATAGTAGGTGGTTGAGCGGGGGTTATCTTATCGATATAGCACACAGGCTTTATAGTAATATTTCCAATTAAATTTCATATTGAATTGGTATGTTATTTGATAATCAATGAAAATCCTTGAAAAAAATATTCTATGCGACCACCAGAAATAGCTTTTCCAGCAATTGTGCCGTTCTTGATATTAATTAACGCTTTTTTTAACGCATACAAGGATTGAGGCTGAGCAATTGGACTATTATGTGCTGTATATAAAGTTCTAAGATGTGGAACTATATTACAAAGACTGTTTACAGAATTATAAAACTCATCCAAATCTGTTTCAGGAACAAATAACCAAATGGGGCCTTCATAATAAATATCTCCTACCCAAAGTAACCCAAATTTTATATCCAGGAGTGAAATTGCATCAGGTGTGTGTCCCGGGGTGCTTAAAACTTCAAGAATACGGCCACCTAAATCTATTTTATAACCATCGTTAATGTATTTTTTAACTGTAAAAGATGGGGTAGAATACGTTGTAGAATTAATTCCAGAAGGTAATGAACCACATATTGCTTCTTCTGATATTTCTTCTCGCACAAGTTCATTAGAATAACCCCCTATATTATTTCTTGTATAGTCTGTATCCATTGCAAGAACGTCTCTGAATTCTGCATTACCACCTATATGGTCAAAGTGTGTATGTGAATTAAGGACAACTACCGGCAATATCGTAAGCTGATTAACGATTTCACTTATTTCCCCAATACCATTGCCCGTATCAAAAAGCAGGGCTTTTTCACTGCCCAAAATCAAATATGAGATCACTTCTTGCCATTGATGTGGTTCATATATTGCAAAAACATCATTATCTAATCGATATACTTCGAACCAATCATTTGATACATTAACACGCTTAAGCTTAGCATAAGCTTCCCGTGGTAAATCATGACACCAGTCATCTGATATAATGCTTAATGAATCGATACCACTGGTTCCTTGGGAATAGATATATCCAACAATAACCAAAAATAATTTTAATCGTTTAGTCATTTATAGCATTTCATATTAGTGATTTATATACAATATTTTTAATTCGACTGGTTTTATCATCTTAAAATAAATCCATCTTTTAATGGGTCTTCCGGGTTGATCCAAAATGCATTCTTTCCAGTTATGAAAGCATTGCCACTGACTTCAGGTATCACTGCATCGTAATCCCCGAAGGTCGTTGTTGCAACAATTTTTACTGAAAATGTCGAACCGATAATACTTTCAATCATGATAGACTCGCCTACCTTGATCTCACCTTTTGAAAAAAGAATTGCTGCCCTACCGCTAACACCCGTACCTGTGGGGCTCCGATCCACTTCCCCATCTGCAAAAATACAGACATTTCGGCTGTGATGATTAGAGTCTTTCGATTCACCAGTGAAAATTGTACCATAAAGAAAATTCATATCCGATTCAAAGGGATGGACGGTTTCAACCGAATCCATGATCGCATATTTTATTTTCATTCCAGTCTCAATCAATAGATTTTGGTGTTCTGGTGTGCAATCCAAACCAAGTTGTGCAACATCCACAAAAGCATAAAATGCACCACCGAAAGCAAGATCATAATTAATCTTTCCAAGTCCGGGCACATCAATGTCTATATCAAGTGATTGAACATAAGATGGGACATTCTCAAATCTCACTCCGGTTACCTGTCCATTTTTAACTTTTGCGTAGGATTTAATGAATCCGGAAGGCACATCCATTTTCACTTCTGTTTCTGGTTCGTTCACGGCAATCAATCCCGTTTCCACAAAGACTTTTGTCAGAGCGATGATGGCATGACCACAACCTGTGGAATAGCCTTCATTATGAATAAAAATTACACCAAAATCTGCATCGGGAGTGTCCGGTTCAACTATTATAGCACCATACATATCCGCATGTCCCCGGGGTTCCCAAATAAGTGCTTTTCGTAATTCATCATGATAATTTTTCGCATCTGTTCTTTTTTCCAATACCGTTTTCCCTTTTAACTCAGGGTAACCAGATAAAATAATTCGGAGTGGTTCCCCTTCTGTATGAGCATCAATGGTTCGAAACTCTATCCATCCATCAGGCGGATTCCAATTCTTAAGTTTTTTAACTTCTATCATTATTTATTTTTTTCATGATAATATTTACCAACGCCAAATCCTGAATAGCATTTCCAACAGATTTGAATAATGTAATTTCGCCATCCGGATTCCTTCCAGAGACTTCCCCCAAAATTACCTGTCCCAATTCTCCATGAACCATATCAAAAGACCATTTCCCTTCTTCTACGGGAATGATAAGATCCCCAGCTTCTACTTTGCATGATTCTATTTTATCAACAATTACTTTTGAATTAATAACTGTTTCAACAGGAATTTCCTGCATGTAAGGCTTAAAGGAACCGATGGCATTAATGTGAACTCCCATACTGAGATCCGTATGATCAAACAATGGTATTTTTGATGGTGTAGCTGTGCAGATCACATCTGCTTCCTTTAACAAATCTTTATTACCGATACTGGCTTTAATGCTAAATGCATCATAAATGACATCACAAAATAATTCAGCTGATTTCTTCGTGCGGCTGAATACCAAAATTTTTTCTAGGTTCCTCGCAGCCAAAATAGCTTCAACCTGTGATTTTGCTTGTACACCTGTACCAAAAACAGCGCCGACCTTTGCGTCTTTTTTTGCCAGCATACCAGTTGCCAGACCGGATGCTGCACCAGTCCGTATAGCTGTAATGGATTCCCCATCTAAAGTTGCTACCATGTTTCCTTTAGAAGCATCAAAAACCTGAACCGTTGAATGCAGTAATGGCAATCCTTTTTGAGGATTGGAATAATTCACCGAAACTATTTTTACTGTATAATATGGACTCTTCAATGAATAAGCCGGCATCACCAGTGATGTGGCATTTTTTTTCGGAACGTCCGTGCTCAATCGTGTGGGAATGATTGCTTCTCCATTGATTAATTGAACGAAAGCAGTTTTCATTGCTTCAATAGCTTCATTCATACCAACCATTTTATTGATTTGTTTCTTATTAAGAATAATCATGATAAGGATGATTATGTTTCTCCAAAATACAATATTACCACCGAATGAATTGAAATATTACACCTCACTAACCAAAATGTCTATAAACAAAAAACATCGCTTCTTAGATGCAGGTAGCCGCAGGGTATTAAAAATAAATGAACCTTATATTTTTTAATCATGTCTCAGGTTGACATTAGATTCTATTTTCTTTATCCCCAAATCGGGAATATTTATATTATATAAAAAAGAAACTGTTTATTAAAAGATATATGAATTCTTTAAAAAGTGCGTGATTTTAAACTAGAGACCTATTTTTCCAAGTGGGAGTTCACAGCCAAATACAATCTGGCTGCGTCAGATGTGGAAAGTTTATCGATATCAGATCTCTTAGCTATGTCATCTACTTCTGACAAGCAAGCATTTCAAGATCTGTGGTTGGGTTACACTGAAACATTTGGCAATAAAGATTTGAGATATGAAATATCCAAAACTTATGATACAGCCAAACCGGAACATATTTTATGTTTTGCCGGTGCTGAAGAAGGAATTTATGTTGCCATGCGTGTTCTTCTCAGTCATAATGATCATGCTATCATTGTGGTGCCAAATTATCAGGCAGCTGAAACCATTCCCCTGGATATTTGTGAAGTATCTGGTGTACCGCTTAACCCTGAAGAAAACTGGACATTGGACATTGACAGAGTTAAGAACGAGATTCGTCCGAATACAAAACTGATATCCATAAACTTTCCAAATAATCCAACGGGTGCCATTCTACCGAGGGAACACTTGGACGAATTGATCAAAATTTGTCGATCCAGAGGGCTTTATCTGTTTAGCGATGAGGTGTATAGATTACTTGAGCGGGATACGCAGCTAAGGCTTCCCCAGATTGCAGATATTTATGAACGCGGATTATCTTTGAATGTCATGTCAAAGGCCTATGGACTGCCGGGATTGAGACTAGGATGGATTATGTGTAAAGAGGGAACTATCCTTCAAAATATGGAGCGGTATAAACACTATCTTTCCATTTGTAACTCTGCTCCTAGTGAACACCTGTCCATGATCGCATTAAAGGCAAAACAGCAAATCCTGGAACGAAATAGAACCTTAATTAATGCCAATATTAAAATATTGTGTGAGTTCTTTAACGAATTTTCTGATTTGTTTGACTGGGCCATCCCCGATGGTAGCTGCGTAGGATACCCTCGTTATAATGGACCCAACTCCGCCAATGAATTCTGTGAGGATCTGGTTGAAAAAACAGGTATTCTACTTTTACCTCCAAAAATATATCAATCTGAACTATTAGAAACTCCCAGAGACAGGTTTCGCATTGGTTATGGGCGCAGTACACTTGCCGCTGGATTGGATGTGATGAAGAATTATTTAATGGATTAATCATTTTGGACGGCATTAAATCTATCTAACATCCTAAAAACAAAAACCCATACTTAAGTACGCCGAACTATATTTTTAAGCACTTATAAGAATTCACACGTATAATATATGGTAGTAATTTTAGACCGTATTTTAAATGGTGATTATACTGGATAGCTCGTCAGTTACCTTAGTGTACCGAGGGGCATCCAATCTCGCTAACTAATTGCATGCCCCGGTAGCTCAGCTGGATAGAGCAACGGACTTCTAATCCGTAGGCCACAG
>CAYYXU010000054.1:0-11234 GCA_964475645.1 uncultured bacterium
CAGATTATTTTCTGCCCACATCGGGATGACCCAATGTATACCTGCAATAGTAAGCCCCGCCAAGTAACAGGATATATTGTTTATAGACATTTAGGACTTGTGGGGTGTAATATTGTCATAATGAAACGCCTCTGGTTCAAGTAAAGGAGAAAAATAATGTCCATACTAGAAAAAATGGGAATGGCACTCGATTCGCGTGATGAAGCGGGTTTGAATGACTGTTTACACGATGATTGCAAATTTACGTTGCATGCTGCCGGGAAAATTCTGTCCAAATCTGAAGTTGTCAGTTGGGGGATGAGTGGAGATGTCAATAGAAAAAAAGTCAGAATTCTTTTCGAAAATGACGACGTTGGTGTAGAACATGCTTTTGTATCGTTTGATGATGGAAATAAACAAGCAGTTTTGGCTTTTTACACTTATAAGGATGGAAAAATATACACGGTTGAGACTGGTGCATCAAATTTGCCAAAATAACTAAATGAAACGCCTCTGTCTCATTTAAGCCCCACATTCGTGGGGTTTTTTGTTTATAGACATTTAGGATTGGTAGGGTGTAATATTGTATTAATGAAGCGCTTTTTAGTTTTTATACAAACACCTGTTATCCTGTTTGCCCATGGTGTTACAATGGGAGATCAAGGATATATTCAGGAAATAAGTGGAGTGAATTTTGTTCCCTTTATGTATTTGGGTGCAAAACACATGGTAACAGGGTATGACCATTTACTCTTTCTCGTAGGTGTTATATTTTTTCTTTATCGTATAAAAGATATCGGCATTTATGTAAGCCTTTTTGCGGTGGGGCATTCATCCACATTGTTGTTGGGCGTATTTGCAAATATCCATATTAATGCATTTATTATAGATGCAATTATTGGACTATCTGTTGTATATAAAGCCTTAGATAACTTGGGGGCATTTCAACGATGGTTTGGAGTTCAACCGAATACAAAAATTTCTACTTTAATATTCGGTCTATTTCATGGATTTGGTTTAGCTGCAAAAATCATTGAATTTGATATAGACTCTAACGGTCTATTGACAAATTTAATAGCCTTTAATATTGGTGTCGAAATAGGTCAACTATTGGCATTATCAACAATCCTAATTTTAATTAGTTACTGGAGAAAAAAGAGTAGTTTTCTAGCATATGCTTATTCAACCAATGTATTACTTATGATATTGGGTTTCATGCTAACTGGATATCAACTTTTTGGATATTTCAATTCATAATAGGTGAAATAATGTTTAATACACACAAACCATCAGAAAATGATTTACCCACCTCTTCACAACTTTTGAAATCTACAATGGTTGCTATTTGTGTGGGATGTGCTTTGTTGATACTTTTTGTTTTACCAGCTGAATACGGCACTGACCCATCTGGTTTTGGTGAATTATTAGGTTTAAAGAAAATGGGAGAAATTAAAACCAGGTTGAAGCAAGAATATCTAATAGAAAATATTGGTGCAAAAGATGAGTTAATGGCGGAATCTGAAACCGGTAAAGAAAACCGGGACATAATGGAATTTGTAATCTCACCTGACGAGGCCATTGAAATAAAATTAGAAATGAAAAAAGGTTCAATTGCTAAGTATAATTGGACAACTAAAAATGGGGGATTAAATTATAATTTACATGGAGACGGATACAAGGGTTCCCAAAAGTCTATCAGTTATAAAAAAGGGCGAATGACGAATTCTGATAGCGGTGAATTCAAGTCTGAATTTGATGGCTATCATGGTTGGTTTTGGCGGAATCGGAATAATGAATCCGTAACTATCACTTTGGAAACTATTGGCGATTATATTCTAATTAAACAAATGAAATAATTTGCATTTTGTATGTCAATGATTCGGAATTGAAAGGTTTGCTTTAAAAAGACTGGTTCCTGCTAGGTTAATAGATTATTAATAAAATATTGCTATTATGAAGCCATTATTTCATCATTGTTCATCTAATACTAATATTTTAGATGCGAAAATACCTCAACATAAAATCAGCGGTTTATATAATGGCATGGCATGGTATTATGATGTATGGGCACATTTCACAGAAAAAAAAGCACAGGATAAAGCAATCGAAATTTCCAACATTAAAGATGGCTTAACTATTCTCGATGTTGCTGTAGGAACGGGTAACTTATTTAAGCGGATTCTTAAAAGGAATTCAAGCGGATTTAATATAGGTATTGATATTTCTAAAGGAATGTTAACAAAGGCAAAATCAAAACTATCGAAACAGCCAAGTCAAAATTATTCTCTTGAAATTGGTTCTGCATTTAATATCAAAATGGATAACCATACTGTTGACATATTATTCAACAATTATATGTTTGATTTAATTCCATTCAATCAAATGGGCTCCATAATTAATGAATTTTTCAGAGTTTTGAAGCCTGGTGGAAAACTAGTTTTGGTAAATATGACGAAAGCAGAGCGATTCGGTGCAGGTGTGTACGAACGGATTTATAGAATTTATCCATTAGTTATGGGAGGGTGTCGTGGTGTTAAGCAAAATAATTTACTTACTGAATATGGGTTTAAGGTTATAACTAGAGAATATGTCCAGCAAATGCTCTTTCCATCTGAAGTAATTCTGGCGACTAAATTAAGCGAATAATAGACCCTACTAGTAGCGAGGTTTTTTGTTTTCTCATATTTATTATTACATTAATTCATTATGAATGAAAAAAGATATTGAAATGTGGATAATAGTATATTTTACACCTTTATTCCCCTTTGTTGCCGGTTGGCTATTATTACTTCTTACTGAACAGTTTTTCACTATGTCATTAGTTAACGGGGTTGCCCAGTTAGTATTATTTGCTTTTGTTGTTTGCCTTCCAACGTGGCGCACCGGTCGAATGTCTTATGTGGATATCGGCTGGCCATGGGGCCTCACTGTTATTGGAATACTCACCTGGATATATGGTGAAGGCAATAACCTAAGGATAGCTATTGTTAGTATTGCCTATATCTTTGCTGGCAGTCGTATGGGGCTAGGTGCAATAAAATTACTGATATCTGGTCATTTGGATAAAGAACTACCACGATACGAATTTCAAAAGAAACGCTGGAAAAAAGCAGGCAAAACAAATACAGCTCTGGCAATGCAAATAGAAGCAATTGCGCAAGGCGTGGCAAACGCTGCTTTTTTAGCCTTTCCTGCCTTCATAATCGCTAGTAACTCAAGAGAAGAAATAACTATTTTAGAAATCATCGGTATCGTTGTTTGGGTAGCTTCATTTATTATGGAATCCGTGGCTGATGTACAAAAACTCAAGTTCCTACGGGCTATGAAAAAGTCAGGTGCAGGCAATACGGTTTGTAATATTGGTTTATGGCAATACAGCCGCCATCCAAATTATTTTTCTGAATGGATGGTTTGGAATGCTTTAGTAATTGCATCAATACCGTCTTGGTTACAACTTTACTCTAACATGTCATTAATTATCTTCGTGCTACTAGGTGTAGGTTTGCTTCTGACATCAAAAATAATGTATGTTACTTTAGTTACCTATACAGGAGCGATACCTTCTGAGTATTATTCTGTGCAGAAAAGGCCAGCCTATAAAGATTACCAGCAAACGACAAACATGTTTTTTCCAGGCCCAACAAAGCTATAAAATATATTTCTTTTAGACTAATCTCGATCAAGTATTGAAACAAGAACCACTTCAGTAGCGAGCTTTTTTGTAAGTGGGAGCAGTGGTAGATTTAGTTAATGTCTGATAATAAAACTACAATAGAAGAATTAAAGTTAATTGTGGATTCCTTTGTAGATGAAAGAGATTGGAAACAATTTCATAGCCCAAAGAATCTGTCCATGTCACTTTCTATAGAAGTGGCGGAACTAATGGAATTGTTTCAATGGCTAAGCCTGGATCAGGCGCGGGATGTAATGAAAGCAGGCGACATTAGGGAAAATGCTATTGATGAAATCGCTGACATATTGATATATACTTTAGCATTCTGTAATAGAAACAACATTGATATTGCAGATGCGGTAAAGAAAAAAATGGAAAAGAACATCCAGAAATACCCAGCGGATAAATTTAAAGGACATTTTTAAACGAGTTTGAGATCCAATATTTACCTCGTGCATTAGAGTCCAATAAGATTGATAAAATACCTAGATTACGGGTCTTAAAAATGTTCTATTACCAGTCCTTTAATCACTAAATAGAGTTAGCTAGCGTAAATTTCTAAAAATAATCATTTATGAAAAAACAAGGTCGCAATGATCTCTGCCACTGTGGTAGTGGAAAAAAGGTTAAAAATTGTCATGCAGGACAAACAAACAATAATTTTAACCAGCAGTGGGTTATTGTTGGTATTATAGGGGGGATATTCTTGTTGTTCTATTTTATGGATTCAGGAACTAGCACAACAACAATTAATAATTCAATTCCAACCTCCGTAATACCCCAAGATCGTGCCAGATCCGCTACACCACCGCCAGGTGAAGCACCGCCTGGTAAAGTATGGTCACCGGAGCATGGTCACTGGCATAATATCTCGACCAATTCTGCACCTGCGGTACCTGGCGCTGCATCAAATATTATCCAAACCCAACCATCGGGTGAAGCACCTCCTGGGAAAGTATGGTCATCGGAACATGGCCATTGGCATGATATTCAATAATATTTTCCTGATTTAGAAAATGAAAAACCTAGTTATAGCTATTATATTCTTACAGTTGATAATATTTTGCAGCACAATGTTGAATCAAACAGTGCACGATAAAAAATCGAATAGAAGAATCCTAATCGGTTTGAGTAATAGGCAGGGACTACAGCAAGATCCTTTTTCAGGATGGTTTAATAAAGAATACGGTGCTTATGCATTGAATAAGGAAGCAGTGCAAGGAATAAAAGATGATAGTAATAACCTTTCCATTAAGTTGTTTATGGGCACATGGTGTAAAGATAGCAGAAGGGAAGTGCCGCGTATTTACCGAATATTAGACGCGGTTGGTTTTGATGAACCCAGCTTGACCTTGATCAATTTGGATAGGGAAAAAAGCAGTCCTGGAGAAGAGGAAATAGGCTTAAATATCCACCATGTACCAACTGTTATTTTATATAAAAGTGGCAAAGAAATTGGACGAATTATTGAGTATCCTGTCCAATCACTGGAAGAAGATATGGTAGCTATTCTAAACGGTACAAACTACACACCGAATTATAGTGATTTTAGAGTGGATTAATCCTCTGAAATATCGATCCGTATCCCAAGTTCATTCTCAATAACTCCTGCCAGATCAACTTCCGCTGAAAGTACCATGCCGTCAGCGTCGATTAGTTCTGTAATTTTTGGCGCTAGGTCATTTTGTAGTGTTTGCTGATTGTAATGGTTCTTCAGTTCTTTGCATACTGCGATTAAATGGTTTTTTCGCCCATAATTATCCAAGGGAAGAATAGTCTGGTAGGCTTTTTGCAGGATCTCTTGGGCTCGGTCGGGTGTATGATCTGGGAATAATTCGGTCAAGGAATCAGCCCAAACCTCTTTCTCTTCCCAATCAATTTGATTATCAGCTATCTGCATGCATGAGAATAAGTGGGTAACCAGTTCAAGTGGGGTAAGATTGTTTACTGACATGATTCTTTTTCCTTATTTTTTATCCACTCGCTAGTGGCTATAGTTTTCAAACCTAAGGCATGAATCTCACTCTTGATCATACCATCTAATGCTTGATATACAAGTTTGTGTCGATCTAATAATGATATACCCTCGAATGCGGTGGATACAATTTTTATTTGAAGATGTCCACCTCCATCATACTGCTGGTGCTTTTGATGCCTACCCGTATGGTCCAATATCGCCAAGTGATCGATTGCCATAATTTTTGTCAGGCGAGATTTTATTTCATGCTCTAAATTCATTTAATTTAATATTGATTTAATTCGCTATGTAAATTATACAGCAATGGAAACACCAAATCAAATACAACTTACTGAAAAAGATAAAGCACGTTATCGAAAAGAGATTGAGCAAGTCGATCTTGAAGTTGAACAAGAAATAATGAAAAGTATACCGGATAAACTGGAACTGCTGATGGGTTCATCGCATCTGGATAACGCTCAGTTGCAACTGGTCCAAGATGTGGCAAAATTATACCAGTTCCTTTCCACTTACCCTATAGAGAGCATTGAGTTGCGAAAAAAAATCCTTTTTGCGTTACAGTATTTTATCGATCCGGATGATGATATTCCTGATAGTATACCAAAACTTGGTTTTCTGGATGATGCTGCAGTAGTGCGCTGGGTCGTAGATGATATTATCGATGATAATAGAGAAATAATAAAAGCGTAATACCAAATATTTAGAAGGAATTCCTGGATGTCAGAATTGCTTTTATCATTTTTTACTGGCGGTGGCGTTCGGGCAGGTAATTCCTTTTATCACATCTTCTTCAGAGAATTGAAACTGGCATTTATAACACCACCAGGGTTTACCAAAATAGGTAGGATCATCTCCATTTAGCTGCCAGGGAATCGCTGGATCTGCAGGACAATTGCGTTCATTGCCCTTTTCAGGCCATTTATAATCCGGCTTAAATTTAAATGCTGGATCGGGTGTATGATGATCTTGCATATTGGAAATTTAGTGAGATTATCTGGTGCGACAACAGCCTAATTTAACGGTTTATATTGCCAACCAGATCAATTCCATGAAGAATATGATGAAGGCAATCCCAACGTACCGCACTACTCTAGCTTGGATTCGAGCCGCCCTTAGATAACTATATTGGTTTTGATAATATAGAAATACTTGTTTCACAGCGCCCGGCGGAACATAGATGCGCTTTACAGCATCGGAAAACATGACATGATTTCTGACTCTCTCTGTTTCTTCAGGGGGCAAATAACTAACCTCGTGAAATCCGGGTAAAACAGGGATTGGATCAACTAGTGGAGTTTCACCTATAAAAATACCGTTTAAAAATAATGGTACTCCCATGCTGTCTGCTTTGATGTCCAAAAAACCTGTGTAGATTCCCAAATCAGGCCCTATTGAATCAACATCCTGCGCAATAGAAAAAGAGAATGATAAAATAATGGCATATAATTTTACGATGCGCATGGTCCAAATTATCCTGAGTTCGTCCCTGATTCAACAAGTTAATTGGTTGGAATTCACGCTAGGAGATTAGAATTTTCGATCGAATTTTATTGGTATTATCTTGAAATACAGACATTATTTTATCTTGACTATAGGCATTCATCTTTTATCCTGTGCGTATTTCAATACTTTTTATAACGCTGAGCAATACTTCAAGAGAGCAGAGAAAATTCGACTGGAAAAAGCAGGTGAAACAATTCCTGTATCCGCAATTGATTCTTATTCAAAAGTGATTGAAAAATCTAGAAGGGTTTTAGAAGAATATCCTGATACTCGTTACCGGAAAAATGCATTATTATTGATTGGGAAGGCACATTTTTATCGTCAAGAATATCGACTAGCTGAAGCAACTTTTCAGCAATTTGAAGATGAATTCGGTGATACCCATCCATTTGAAAAAGGGTATTGGCAGGCTATGGTGAAGTGGAAACAGGGCAAATCTCAGGCTGCCCTTGAAACACTGAAAAGTAACTTGGTAGAATCGCTGAGTAATGATCAAAAGGCGAAGGTTTACTTATCCATCTCTGAAATATTATTGGAATTAAATGAGGATAAGTCAGCCTTGGAAAACCTGCTCAATGGAGCAGAACTTACCAGCGATGCGGATCAACGTGGTCAGATCTATTACCGAATTTCTGTACTGGCTTTTGATAAAAAAAATTATGAACTGGCGCTGAGTGCAAATAAAAATGTGATCCGTTATTCCCTTTCAAAAAAACGGATCGAGGAAGCCAATTTGCAAATTGTGCGAATCCATCGCTTGTTAGGTAATTGGGATGTTGTTATGTCGGAAATTAAATCAATTTTGATTGATGATCGCTTTACAAGAATACATGGCAATCTGGAGCTTGAATTGGTCCGTTTATATCAGATGCAAGAAAAAAATGACATGGCCAAGAACCGCTTAGAATCAATTATAAAGGATTATGCCCGTACAAGGAATTCAGCGGAAGCATATTTTTTACTTGGAGAAATTGCTATGAATGAAGATTGGGATCTGGATGAAGCAGATAAAAAGTTCAGCCAGGTTTCCAAAGAATACCAAAAATCTCAATACACACCTACAGCAAACCTTCGTGTGAAGCAAATTAAGTCCTACAAAGATTCTCAGACTTCTATTGCCGCTTTATCGGAAACTTTTTCAATTGCACAGACTGATTCCACCAACAGTGATTCAAGTACCGGCAATGAGGTTCAGATTGCCGATTTATCACCCAATTATGAATCACTTGCTAATCATTATTACAATATGGGGGAACTGGAAGCCTTTCACTTCAATCGTCCTGCAGAATCTATTTCTCATTTCATGAACATTATAGATAGTTTACCGAACACTGAACAATACGCAAAAGCATTATTCACCGCTGCCTATCTAACCATGGAACAGGATGATACCACAAAGGCAATTGCATTACGTGATACCTTATTGGATAAATTTCCTCGTTCTGAATTTGCTGATTACATGCGTGTGCATTACGGTATGGATAATTTAGACGGTACATCAAATCAACTATTTCGCCAGGGTGAATTAGGGTGGCAATCTCATTCGGAGGAGGATGCACTAGACACTTTCAAACAAATCCTGCGCCAGGATAAAAGTAGTGATGTTGCTGCCCGTTCAGCCATGTTTATAGCAGTTATGTATGATCGTCATTTTGCCCAAGCGGATAGTGCCAATTATTATTATGAATGGTTGCAAAGCAATAAGTCTGAAAGCGAACAGGCTCAGGCTACAATAAATCGATATGAGGAATTGCAACAAATGCTATCAATGATGAACCAGGTGGACACATTAGAGGTTCAAGATAGTAGTGAAATTATTATAGAACCTGCGGAAGTAGAGATAGTAGATAATCAGGCGGACACAATGAATGCAATAGCAGGAGAAACTGAAATCATTGCAAAACCTGAAGAATCAGTGGATGTAAATAATAAAGAAACAGTTGAGGACACAATCATTGAGAATTGAGATTGCAACCGTTCTGGAAAATAAGTTGATTGCCAGCAATATCTGGAAAATGAAGATGGATGCACCTGGAATTGCTGAACAATACAAGGGTGCAGGTCAATTTATCCAGATTTTGGTACAATCATCGTGGGACAGGCCCCTACGTAGACCTATGAGTATTGCAGCTATAGATGGTGATCAAATAGCGATTATTTACAAGGTTTTTGGCGTTATGACCCAGATACTGACTGAATTGAAGCCTGGTGCAGCGCTAGATGTCCTGGGCCCACTAGGAAACACATTTACATGGTGTAATGATGAATTCACATCGGTTCTTGTGGGAGGAGGTGTTGGTTTGGCGCCCATTTTGAACATGTATGGGGAAGGTACAGCGTCAGGTCAGGAATCGGTCTTGGTCATCGGTGCTCGTACCGGTAAAGAGCATTTCATAGACCATGACCCAGAAAACAACGTTTTCTTGGCGACGGATGACGGAACCATAGGAATTGCAGGAACGGTTATTCCAGCCATTGAAAAAAGCCTGAACAATATAAGTAAGCCGGCAATATTCGCCTGTGGACCAGAACCAATGCTTAAGGCGGTGCAGGATTTTGCTGCTGCCCATCAAATACCAACCCAAATCAGTGTGGAAAGCTACATGGGTTGCGGTGTAGGTATCTGCCAAGGCTGTGTTTTGGAAAGAAGTAACGGAAATATCTCTGGACACAGTTATCATGAGAAGTATTCATTAGTATGTATTGACGGTCCAGTATATGAATCAAAGGATGTTATCATTGCCTGACTTGAAGGTTAAAATAGGTTCAGTCGATTTTGAAAATCCAATATTTGTTGCATCTGGTACATATGGCTATGGTACGGAAGTATCTGAACTGGCAGATATCACTGGTCTAGGAGCAATTGTAACTAAATCCATCACCCGCTATCCCAGAGAAGGAAATCCGCCTCCGAGGATTGTTGAAACACCATCTGGTATGCTAAACTCCATCGGCCTGGCAAATATTGGCGTGGAGACATACATCAAAGAAATGATTCCATTGTACGAGGAATTAAAGACTCCAATCATCATGAATATTGCGGGTAGCACAGAAGATGAATATTGTGAAATATTAGAAATGATGGAATCGATATCTACTAATATTGTTGGATATGAAATAAATATATCATGTCCTAATGTAAAGGTTGGAGGGATGGAATTTGGTGTGGATTGTGATCTTACAGAACAGCTTACATCCCGACTTCGAAAACTAACAGATCGTTTATTGATCATGAAACTGAGTCCCAACGTTACCGATATAGCTGCAATTGGCGTTGCTGCGGAAAAGGGTGGCGCCGATGCTCTTTCAGCAATAAATACACTTGTGGGAATGAGCATCAATACTACTAATAGGAAGAGCAATATTTATTATGGTTTCGGTGGACTATCCGGTCCAGCCATTAAACCGGTTGGATTGGCTTGTGTTCATAAGGTATATCAAGCTGTGGATATTCCCCTGATTGGTATTGGTGGAATTATTTCTGCAGTTGATGTGCTTGAATATGTTTTAGCTGGTGCAGTCGCTGTAGAAGTCGGCACAGCGAATTACCGGGATCCGAATGTGGGTAACAGCATTATCCTGGAATTGGATGCCTTGCTTAACAAAAATGATTTAGGTTCTATTCATGAACTTGTTGGAAAAGTGGAATTGGGTTCGTGAGCAAGTACTTACTTTTAGTGGTGTGTATATTTTTTGCTGATTGTACGAATTCGCCTCGCTATGGGAATTCCGTTGGGACAAGGAAAAAATCGAATCCAAAAAATCTAAAGTCAGCAAAACGTGTACCTAAAGTGATTACTGGTGTTAGTTCATTCTACGGTACTGATTTTCATGGAAAACTTACGGCAAATGGGGAAGTATTCGATATGTACGGCCTTACCGCAGCGCATAAAACATTACCGCTTAATACAATAGTACGTGTGACTAATCTTGCCAATAATAAATCCCTTATCTTGCGTATCAATGATCGTGGGCCCTACATTAAGGGTAGGATATTGGATTGTTCCTATGGCGCGGCTAAGAAACTTGATTTTATTATACAAGGTACAACAAAAGTCAGGATTGAGATCATCGAGGTAGGTGATAACAAATATATGAAAC
>CAYYXU010000055.1:0-10815 GCA_964475645.1 uncultured bacterium
GGTGTAATAGTAGATACTGATGGACCCATTGCCGGTACTGTGCTTGATGGTCCCGGTGCCGATATTGACTGGACGAACAGCACAAGTATCCTTACAGCTACCTGGGGTGGCTTCAGTGACACTTTGAGTGGTATCCAAAAGTATGAATATGCTATTGGTACGGAAATAGACAGTTTTTCTTTGGTCAATTGGACTTCAGTAGGTTTGGATACGTTTTTCATAGATTCCAATCTGACCTTAATCAGCGGTGAGACATATTATGTGGTTGTTAAATCGACAGATCATGTTGGTAATACAAGTAATATATCCTCTGGTGATGGAATAACGGTTGATCTCATTGTTCCTCTCATAGGCGAACTTTATGATGGTTCAGAATCAGAAGATATGGACTGGCAGTCATCCGATTCTACATTTTCACTCTACTGGTCCGGCAGCGATTCCCGGGAATTGGATGATTACCAGTATTCTGTTGGTACAGCACCTGGGGATTCAAATATTGCAGCTTGGACAAGCGTGAGTACCAATACCAGCATGGTCATTGAAAACGTGGAACTGGTGGAAGAACAAACTTATTATGGCAGTGTCCGAGCGGAAGACAGGGCCGGCAACATTTCCGACGTGGTTTCTAGCGATGGTATAACCATCGACTACTCCACACCCGTAAGCGGATCAGTTAGTGATGGATTGAGTGCCGATCTTATCTTTACAGGAACGGCGGATTCACTATCTGCTAATTGGACCGGATTCTCTGATTCTATCAGTGGTATTTCAAATTATGAATATGCTATTGGTACAACCAATCAGGGAACAGATGTTGTTAGCTGGGTATCGACCGGAACTGATTCATCGATGACCCATAGCGGGTTAACACTTGCAAACGGGTCATCATATTTTATTTCCGTACGGGCCACAGATTTCGCCGGAAATTTTTCTGATACCAGTAGTTCTGACGGCATTATTGTTGATATTGAAGTACCCATGGCGGGCAGTGTTTTCGATGGATCAGGACAGGATGAGGAATTAGTATATTCATTTACAACTCTTGAAAGTAACTGGTCCGGATTTTCAGATACAGTTAGTGGAATACAACATTACGAATATGCTATTGGTACGGAAATAGACAGTTTTTCTTTGGTCAATTGGACTTCAGTAGGTTTGGATACGTTTTTCATAGATTCCAGTCTGACCTTAATCAGCGGTGAGACATATTACGTTTCTGTACGGGCCACAGACCTTGTAGAAAATACAAGCGCTGTTACCACGAGTAACGGTATAACTGTGCAACCATTCATTCCCACTAACACTGAACCATTTGATGGTTCAATTAGTGAGGATTTGGATTGGCAGCAGGATAGTACAACACTCTTTTCTTCCTGGCAGAGTGATGATAACTATGAGATTGCCTATTATGAATATTCTTTTGGCACAGCTGTAGGTGATTCCAATATTGTGACCTGGACGGAAAATGGTACAAATACTGATGTAACTATTAGTAGCCTATCATTAAAAAATGGAACAACATATTTTGTGAATATTCGTGCCTATGAAATCGACGGAAACCAATCTACTATGGTTACCAGCGATGGCTTGACAATAGACTTTACGCCACCAGAAATTGGTATTGTATATGATGGAATAGGTACTGATATTAATTTATCCAACCATGCCGCCACTGCATCTGCTAACTGGACAGAATTTGTAGATTCAATAAGCGGAATTGAATTGTATGAATATGTATTAGGCTCGACCTCTGGAAGTAGTGACATTATTGATTGGACAGACAATGGAACAAGCAGGTCTATTATTGGTCATAGTGGTCTGAATCTACAACATACAAATTGGTATTATTTTTCTGTACGGGCCACAGATCTAGCGGGGAATGTTTCTGCAGTGTCCACCAGCGATGGATTTGTAATCGATATTTATCCTGGTCCGCCAACATTTGTCAGTATGACCTTTGACACTGCATCAGAATTATTATCATTAACTAATGACAGGGTAGTGGACATTGTTTTGTCGGAACCTTCAGTCAGCATGGAATATGAAATGACATCGAATTTTCCTGTAACCCATACGTCTTCATTAAATAATGATTCTATCCAGATAAATCTAAATGCACCTTTTACCAGTTTGGACACATTGATATTTTCAATTTCAAATTTGACAGACATGATTGGGCTGGATAGCAGTTATTCGTTCACTATTTATACAAAGTTAATTGCGGATTACAACGACGATGGCTTAATTGATGTAAATGATTTAAATGCGTTTTCAACAGCTTGGAATGCAGATGATATTTCTATGGAGCTTGGTCCTGTTACGGGGTTAATACCTCACCTGATTCCAACGTTGGATAATGCATATGATTTACGGGATATTATGATATTAGCCAGGATGTGGCATTGGTCAAATAATACACCTTCATTAATGTTGGCAAATATAAATCAATATGGACCCCAGCTTGATATACAACAATCGGGTAAAATACTAGATATAACACTCACTGAGGATGTTGTATCTGGACAGGTATTGGTTTTGTTTGATCAAACAAAACTGGAAATAGAAAATACCATTGATCAATTGAATCAAAATGAAATAACGCTGAAAAGCCACTTTAAAGCAGCAGGCAACCTGCTTATTGAAAAAGCATATTTGACGAAAAAACAAGAAAAATCCATTTCCTTGGAAATGAACTCATTGGACAAAAAAGATTCATATATTTCAATTCAATTTATCTTTTTGGATCAGTATAATAACACAGTAACTCAAGGATTCGTTTCTAAAAAAGTCATTGCTGTTCCTAAGGAATTTGCCTTACAAAATAATTATCCTAACCCATTTAACCCTGCCACTACCATTCAATATGATATACCTATTGATGTTGAAGTATTGTTAGTTGTATATGATATACTAGGCAGACATGTAAAGACCTTAATAAATACGACTCAGACTGCTGGATATAAATCAATAAAGTGGAATGGTACTAATGATCAAGGACAAATGATCAGTGCAGGTGTGTATTTCTACCATCTCAAGACGAATGGATATTCAAAAGTGCGGAAAATGTTGCTATTGAAATAATATACTTTAACTAGTAAAACATTAAGCCCCTCCAGTAGGGTGGTTTTTTGTTTATGGCTATGGTATTAAATTTTATCTCACCACGAAAATTATAATGAATAAGAAAGACATTTAATCATGAGCTGTTGTCAATGTCAAGGTATTGAAAATATGTTTGATAAAAAAGCTGCCAAGCGTCAACTAAAACGATACCTTAAGAATGGTCCAAGTAAAACGACTAACATGCTGCTGGACGCTATACACAAGATAGATGTGCAAGGACTGGACTTTTTGGATATCGGTGGAGGAATCGGAGCAATCCAATATGACTTAATCAAAGCGGGTGCCTCAGGGGGAACGAGCATTGAAGCCTCATCGGCATATATTGATGTAGTTAAGGATGAAATACTTCAAAATCGTTTGGCTGAAACAGTGAGTTTTAAGTTCGGCGATTTTACCACAATGGCATCAGATGTAAACTCGGCTGATATTGTAACCTTGGACAAGGTTATTTGTTGTTACGATGATATGTCTGACTTGGTAGGGTTATCTTCCAAACTTGCTCGAAAAATATACGCTGTTATTTATCCTCGGGAAGTATGGTGGACAAAATTAGCTTTTCTAATGATGAACTTTTATGCCAAAATAAAGGGGAGTTCCTTTCGGACATTCATTCATCCCACCCAAAAGGTGGAAGAGATTATCTTCGGGAATGGACTGAAGCGAAATTATTATGCTACAACCCTAATATGGCAAGTGGCAATATTTACTAAGTAAGAATCAACTGATGATAAACAATAGAAAGCCAAGATTTGTCTTGAAATTTTCTTAAGAATGTGCTGTGATGCCCGGAAAATAAAGGATTTGTTAGATATAGTATAAAATATGGTATATTAAATACCATATTTAAAGGAAAGAGTTATATATAGACTATAGGCATTTTAAGGGCTTTATTTTCATATAATCCAGCCGACTATCTTTTGAGGGCTGTTTTCTTTTAAGTAAAGGATTATTAATTACGTTAAATAAAACAAGTTAAGGAATAAAAATGAGTGAAGTAAAAACAGGAACAGTTAAGTGGTTCAATGCCTCTAAAGGCTATGGATTTATAGCTCCATCTGATGGAGATAAAGACTTATTTGTTCATATGAGTGAGATACAAATGGAAGGGTTTAAAACCCTAACTGAGGGACAATCTGTTGATTACACTGAAGGGCAAAGTGATAAAGGCCCTTGTGCAACAAAAGTAATCCCCCAATAATCGCTCCATTAGATACTAGGATAGAAGGATAAATTCAATACCCTTTTCCTGGTAAAATCTCTACAGCCCTCTAATTATTGGAGGGCTGTTTTGTTTATAGATATTTAGGACTTGTGGAGTGTAATATTGCGTTGCTGGAATAATTCCTTATGGCTTGTATAGTACCAGCGGCACCCACAATTATATAACCTTATTTTAGATGAGTGTTAAACGCATAAATCTGGTAAAATAAATAATGGTATATTGATTGGTAAGGAAAAAGAAAATATTGTTTTCAAAGTTGCTCGTTTTAAATCAGTATAAACATTGTTATTAAACGAACAAGGATCAAATTGTGGGTGAAGAAAAATTAAAAGTTGGTGCATTGTCCAAACCCAGATTTGAATTTCGGACCTTTGGCCAAGATTTTAATAAGCAAGCCGACCGAATGGCAAGCTTATCTGTCCCTATCCCGGAAAAACTCCGAATACGCCATTCTCCAGAAACCTATATTATGTCGCGTACCAATGATATTAACAATACAAAAATCCGTGATGGGAAAATGGATATTAAGAAATACATCCAAACTGTTGATGAATTGGAACAATGGAATCCACTAACGAAAACAGAATTTCCCGTATCTGGTCATTTATTAACAAGCGATATTTTCCCCGCATTTCAAGTAGAGATGCCCGTTTTTGAAAAGACTGAGTACACTATTGATGAATTTTTAACTATGGTTAAAGAACATCCTGATCTACAAGCTGTGAGTGTGGTGAAAGAACGGTTTGGTTACATGGTAAATGACACTATTTGTGAAGTGGGTAATATTTTGATTGACGGTACAAAAGTAATGACGATCAATTCTGAATCCACAGAACTAGATAATATTAAAAAAACTATTATTGATATAGGCCTTAAAGGCGTTGAAAACATTAACTATCTACAGACTATAAAACGTGTCATTGGATGGATTGATAAACCACTGGCAAATTAGAGAGGAATTATAATGGGAAAAGAAATTGAACGTAAGTTTTTGGTTTCTTTTTTACCTGAAGGCATGAGTGGAACTACCATGCGTCAAGGTTACCTTCAGCCGGAAAAAGAACGAGCTGTCCGCATAAGGACCGTTGAAAAAGACGGATCCAAAAAAGGTTTCCTTACTATAAAAGGAATAGGTAGCACAAGCGGGATGAGCCGATATGAATTCGAAACAACAATTCCTGTCCCCGATGCGGATCATCTGCTATCATTATGTGATAAACCACTGATTGAAAAAACGAGATATAAATACGACCATGAAGATTTAACATGGGAAATTGATGAATTCCATGGTGATAATGATGGACTTGTCGTAGCCGAAGTTGAACTGGAAAGTGAAGATCAGCAATTTAAAAAACCAGATTTCATAAGTGAAGAAGTGACTGGACAAGAAAAATATTATAATATGATGCTATTAAAAAATCCCTACCCGACCTGGAAGAAATGAGGAAGTTTTCATATACTGCTATTATTTGTATTATTCTATATCAATCCCAGTTCACGGATAATTTACATTAATTTACATGGTGTCTAACGTAGAGCTAATGGCGAATGTCTGATTTAACTCGTCGGGAATTTGTTCGTCAAAGCATCCTGTTAGCTGTTGGTATAACCTTAATTTCCTGCGAGGATGAAAAGACGGATACAATTGATGGCTCTCCAGGACAACTCATAGGAAGCCAATCATCAAAGGAAGTGATTATTATTGGAGCAGGCATGTCTGGATTGGTTGCCGGTTACGAACTAACTCGAGCTGGTCATGATGTAATCATTCTAGAAGCCCGTAACCGTGTAGGCGGGCGGGTTCTAACACTTCGAGAACCCTTCTCTGATGGACATTTTGCTGAAGCTGGGGCAGCCCGGATTCCGCCGGATCATGATTTGACTCTTGGCTATGCGGATCATTTTGGATTAACCCTCGTTCCCTTTTATCCCCAATCCAATTATTTTGTGAATGCGGCAAACGGAAATCAAACTTTGATTCCCGCGATTGATTATATCAATGATCCACCTTGGGGAGGCTTTCCATTCGACCGTAAGGATTTTGTAAAAATTCGGGATGGATCGGACAGATTACCCCAGTCTTTTGCCGATCATCTTGCCGATCAAATTCATCTTTCAACACCTGTTGAATCGATCGAACAAAATGCTGATGGTGTTATAGTGCGTGTTTCAGGCGGGACCGAGTTTACCGCAGACAGGGCACTCTGCACTGTTCCATTACCAGTGTTAAACCGAATTCAATTTACACCGTCACTCTCTGATGAAAAAATAGAGGCCATCAGCGGTGGATATAATTATGCGCCATCTACTAGGGTGTTTATGCAATTTGCGAATCGATTCTGGGAAAGCGATGGATTGAACGGTTGGGGGAACACTGACTGGCCTGAAGAGATATGGCATCCTACATGGGACCGGGAAGGCATTAAAGGAATACTCATGTCATATATGTATTACGGCCGTGCTGATGAATTGGATCAAATGATAGAGGAAGACCGAATTCAGCAAGTGCTAAATCGCTTGGACAGTGTTTTCCCTGGTGTGTATGACCATCTAGAGAGCGGCGTTTCACATTCTTGGGCTCTCCAGGAGTGGTCTGGTGGAGCTTGGGCCTCACCTACAAGTGATCAGAATGAAGCGCTGGCTGCACACATAGGCGCAGCTGAAGGTCGAATTCATTTTGCAGGAGAACACGCTTCGGATAATCATGGCTGGATGCAGGGTGCACTTGTTTCTGGACTCCGTGCTGCCACTGAAATACATACAGGGGATTTATATTTATGAAGACTATAATGGAAGATATAATATTAAAAAATTTTGATAAACCGGATGAAATCAGAAAATTTGATAAGGGTAAGTTTGAAATAGTTAAGGTGGCAAATATGACGATTGGTAAAGCTACCTACGTACCTGGCTGGAAATGGTCTATTGATGTTTCCCCACTAGTAGATACAGAGTTTTGTGAAGTGGAACATTTAGGAATGGTGATTGCTGGCAGTGCAACCGTTGCATTTAAAGATGGAAAAATATATACATTAGAAAAAGGGGATATTTTTTATGTTTCACCGCAACCCCATGATAGCTGGGTAGTTGGTGATCAAGAATATGTATCACTGCATTTTCTTGGCGCGGAAAAATATGCTGATTAAATATCAAGCCCTGCCTGCTAGCGGGGTTTTTTGTTTACGGAAGAGATTATCGATTTATTTTGATTAACATGAAAAATTTAGGACAATTAATCAAGAATTATGCCCGAGCCTATCCAGAAGAGAAAGCTCCGCTTGATATGCTGAAATTTCTTGATCGTAAAACTGATTATTTCTTGCGTAACAGTTATAATGGTCACTTTACTGGATCTGCTTGGATAGTAAGTCCTGATAAGTCCAGCATATTAATGACCCATCATAAAAAATTGGGGAAGTGGATCCAGTTAGGTGGTCATGCTGATGGTGAAAATGATTTACTTAAAGTGGCTTTACGTGAAGCAAAAGAAGAATCTGGGATTCAACAATTTAAAGTTTTGAGTGAAAAAATATTTGATTTGGATATACATGCAATTCCACAACATAATATTGAACCTGGTCATTTGCATTATGATATACGATTTTTATTTGAAGCTGACCCTACGGGGGAAGCAGTAATTATTAGTGATGAATCACACGATGTGACTTGGATCCCTTTAGAAGATGTCGCCAAGATAAATCCGGAAGTATCCATTAAAAGAATGATAAAAAAGACTATTCTTATGAAAGAAAAGAAAACGAATAATTAGTGTTAATGGTTAATTATCAGTTACAGGTCTATATTTTCTTTATAATAGATTGAATATTTTATTCAATAATCATAGTTTATTTTCTAGCAATAATTAAGGATTGTAGCATCAATAAGATACAAATAAGCGCCTATATCCCAATTCTATTGCTAACCAGTATAATCTACGGTCAATTTCAAACATCTAATGCCAATTACAGAGGGTTTTCAAAAATTAATTGTCTTGGGCTGATTATTTACGGAATAGATGATGATAATTTATTTAATGAGATAGACAAACTGACCCGATCGATAGCTACTGAGACTTTACCTCGCAATGTGAAATTAGATTACTTCACTGAATGCCCTTTGTATCCATTATCAATAGAATTCCATACCGTTGAAAATAAAGATGGTACAATTTCTGGCACAATTGCGGTAGCTGTCGAAGCAACATCTGAATCCACTACTATAGAGGTTCAATATCCGTCAGTTGATGAGGAAAACTGGTATTACCAGATTGGATTCATGCCGGTAATTGAAGATCGGCAAGTATTTAGTAATGCAGATCATAAGTCTGTAATATCAACCACGGGAATTCTCATACAAAAGATATTGGATCAGTTTCTATTGCGTTGGGTTGAAAATCCATGAAAAAAAGTGATTAAACTGCTGATGCATTGACTAACAATTCATTTATTTTTGTTCAAGAAACAATAGTATCTTGCTTTGGACCAATAAACAATAAATAACCTTAGGGAGGTGGATAATTGAGCGATCACATTAATATTGAAACGACTGATTCTGTATTAACAATAGGAATTAACCGCCCAGAAAAAAAGAATGCCCTGAATGGTGCAATGTATTTTGCTGTACGTGATGCATTGATTGCCGGTCGCGATGATCAAAATGTCCGGGCTGTAATAATATATGGTTTGGGTGGTGATTTTACCGCTGGAAATGATCTGAAAGAATTTTTGGAATTTGCCTCAACTGATCAAGATACTTTTCCGGCAAAGGAATTCCTGGATGTCCTTATACCTTACAGCAAACCTGTTATTGCTGCAGTGGATGGTTTGGCAGTAGGAATCGGCGCCACTATGACAATCCATTGTGATCTGGTATACGCCTCAGAGGAAGCTAGATTCCAAATGCCTTTTGTCAATCTTGGTCTGAATCCTGAAGCAGGCTCTTCATACGCACTGCCTCAATTGGTTGGATATCATAATGCTGCAGAGATCATACTGCTAGGCGGAATGGTTACTGCCAAAAGAGCCTATGATATGGGCTTTGTCAATGCAGTAGTTAAGCAATCTGAATTGATGGATACAGCGATGGCGGCGGCCCAAAGAATTACTGAGCTTCCACCTGGTCCCATACGGTTGGCAAAAAGCATGATGAAAAAGCATTTTAATGATAAGATCATGAAAACCAATGAGCATGAATTCAACAGTTTTTTAGATGGATTATCCTCACCAGAGGCAGCGGAAGCAATGCATTCGTTTATGGAAAAACGGAAGCCGGATTTTTCACGATTTCAGTGAATAATTCATGGCTAAAAAATTTTAATTAACATAGAGGGATAAATATGAAACAATATTTAATGGGCATACTAACAGGTTCCATTATGGTAACATCTATTTTCTTTTTCATGGGTCAGACCAACTATAAACTGAAATCATGGGAAGCGAGACCGGAGAAATCCAATGATGAAATATATTCACTGCTGAAAGATATCCAAGTGAATATCCAGGATGGTATAAATTGTGAAGGTGGATATGTTGAATATGTTACCCGCGGTGTAAAGGTTGATTGTGATTAATTATGCCAAATAAATCTGCCATCAAACTAATCACAGCAGAAATATCTGCACTCGAATCCCTTTTGGAAATAATTGATGAATCATTTGATCATGCTACGGATCTGATAGCTAGCTGTTCGGGGAAAATAATTGTAATTGGTATTGGTAAGTCTGGTCATGTCGGCAACAAGATGGCTGCGACATTTGCCAGTCTGGGTACACCGGCATTTTTTCTCCATGCCGCTGATGCATCACACGGTGATCTGGGCATGATTGCTAATGAAGATGTATGTATTCTTATATCTTATAGCGGCCAGAGTGATGAATTACTGGATATTCTCAAACCCATCAAACGGATTGGTGCAGATACAGTTGCCATCACTGGAAATCCTGATTCTGACTTAGCAAAGCAGTGTGATTTCCATCTTGATATTGGTGTGCGTTCTGAAGCAGATCCTTTAGGATTGGCCCCAACGTCCAGTTCTACGGCTACCTTGGTTTTGGGAGATGCATTAGCAATTGCAGTCATGGAAACACGCGGTTTCAAAGAAAAAGATTTCGCCGATCTTCATCCCGGGGGTGCGTTAGGGAAAAAACTGCTACTTACTGTTGATCAACTATTTCATAAGGGCGATGAAATTCCCTTGATTGATAAAGACATAAAAATACAGGAGGCATTATTAATCATATCGGAGAAAGGCCTTGGATTTACGGGTGTTGTCAATGATTCAGGTAGTCTTATCGGCATCATAACCGATGGCGATATTCGCAGAGGTTTTGAAAAAGGTGGCGAGGATTTATTTAATATGACCGCGAAACATCTCATGACGGATTCACCAAAAATTATACCGTCCAATACATTGGCCATCAAAGCATTGGAAATCATGGAAGAACATAGTATCACCTCGCTTTTCGTGCATGA
>CAYYXU010000056.1:0-10703 GCA_964475645.1 uncultured bacterium
AAGGACGTTCAGGATGGCGAGCCAACTGTACACGCTGCCAACGACTTAAATTACTATATATCTCACGTAATTTATTATCCCGACGCTCTATTAGTCCAATAAGCTCCGCAGAAAGATCTTGATCATCTTCCACAGATTGTAATTTTAAGATTTGCTCTTCTAATTCCTTGATGGGCTTTTCGAAATCCAGATAGTAACGCGCCATATCAGGTACTGAATACGGTTTTCATGATTATTTCAAGATCCATGGTGAAACTTTGATTTTGCACGTAGTAATGGTTCAGGGTTTGCCTGTCTTCAGGTCTAAATTTAACGGAGCGAATCCTTTCCAGCCCAGTCAATCCTGGCTGACAAATAAGATGAGGATCAGCGACACTGGTCTCAACCATACTGGAACCAACCAAACTTAAATTACCAAACAGAACACCTATAAAAAGAGGAAGTTCCTTCAAAAACCTCCCTTGCACATCGAAAATTGTCGCCTCAATAATGGATCCTTCCGCACCCCAGAATTGTTTCTTCCTGCCCTTACCAAGCCCAAATAGGATCAATAGAAAAGGGCTAAAAAATGTCACCATCATTCCGGATATCACTATATCAAATACGCGCTTGGTTATCCGGTGTAACCTATAGAAAAGAGTATATTCAATATTTACAAATGAAAAATCACCAATATCTTCAATGGATGCTTTCCCCAATAGTATTTCTTGCTGGCGCGGCACCATCCTGTATGTAAGACGTAGATCTTTCGTCTCATCCATGATTAATAATATCTCTTTATTTGTAAACGCCGTTGTAGAAAAGATCAGTTCGCAGATACGGTAGGTCATAACAATGTCCCGCAGATCAGCAACTCTCCCCATAAACCCTTTCGGAAGAGCATCGTCATCAATGGGTAATTGATGATCAATAAATCCTACTACATCCAGGCCAGTATCGAAGCGCTTCAATATATTTTCGGCAATATGGATACCTTCCTCATCAGCCCCGATGATCAACGTTTTCCTAGTAAAAAGAATATGGTGCTGTTCTCTTACTGGGCGGAGGTATCCTCGAGACATTAGAAAATGCACGATTACTCTCCAACCCGGGATAAGTACTGTAATTATCCCAGTAGCGGTTATGATCACCAAACGTGAAAATGCATACTGCTTGAAAAAGTAAGTGAATGCAACCGCTAGGAAGAATCCAGTTATAGATGCAATGATCGCTCGAGAATAGGATAGTATATACCGCGAATAAAGCTGGAATAATGAGCCGACGCCAATCCAGAAAAATATGTAGATTGTTGGCACCAGGCCTTTACTTAAGGTGATCGGTTCAAAATGGGAAAACCGTAATGGTATTGCCACCATAAAAGCCAGAAACACCACCAGGCCGTCAATAGTAACTGATAGGATCTGTGAACGTTTTTCGCCAATCATTGATAATAGCTTGCGCAAATTAATACCACAGCGAATAGCCAGTTTCATAAGCCATCCTGAACCGAAGGAAAAATGTTTATCGGCAAACAGAATCATCGCATTGTAAAAAGCGTTAATACTGTCAAAGGGAGCTGATTTTACTGACTCACCCTGGTAATGTACGATCTGTGTTCGTGGTACATAATGGATCTCATAATTATTTTTCCATATCCGAGTACATAAGTCCAAGTCTTCCCCAAACATGAAAAATCTTTCATCAAAACCCTCTAATTCGTGAAATAATGCGCTTCTGATAAACATACATGATCCACTGATAGCATCCACTGCATGTACTGCATCCGGATCGAGATATGTCAGGTTATATTTCCCTGCCCAGCGTGAATTAGGAAACAGGCGGCTTAATCCTAGTAATTTTGGCAAGGCAACACTAGCCGTTGGGAATGACCGCTTGCAGGACAGCTGCAATGAGCCATCTGCATTAATAATTTTTGGACCGATCATACCTACGCCTGGATGATCATCAAGATAATCTTGTAATGTGGGGATGGTTTCTTCCTGAATTATAGTATCGGGGTTCAGAATAAAGTAATAGTCTCCTTTGGCAACCATAGCAGCCTGGTTTATAGCCTTGCCAAAACCAACATTATCTGAATTTTCAATAATCTTGATCTGGTGCAAATGATTATATCTTTCCTTTAGATATGTAACTGTATTATCATAGGAATTGTTATCTACAACAATGATTTCCATTTCTTCCACATCAGATTTAAGAATCGCGTCAATAGCGTGAGCTACATATTGACGTACGTTATAACTGACAATTAAAATGGAAACGGAAGTCATGATTGATTCTTATTTATGCCAACCAAATATTTTCCAAATGCGCATGCGCCATATGACAATCATTGCTTCAAACATAATTCCTCGCGACATTTTCGATTCACCAATAGTTCTATCAGTAAATATTATCGGATGTTCGTGCAATGAAAATCCCTTTTGCCAGGACCGCCAATTCATTTCAATTTGGAAAGAATATCCTTGCGATTTGACAGAATCGAAATCGATTGTTTCCAGCACTTTTCTTTTCCAGGCCTTATAACCTCCCGTAGAATCTTTTAATGGTAAACCAGTAATGATCCGTGCATACACATTGGCACCATAACTCAATAATAGTCTCCGGATCGGCCAGTGAATTACGCTAACACCATCCACGTACCGACTGCCAATGACTACGTCATAATCATCGAGTAAATTCACCATAACCTTGACCTCTTTCGGATTATGAGACAAATCAGCATCCATCTGTACAATTACATCATATTTTCTTTCCAAAGCCCATTTAAACCCAAATATATACGCCGTACCTAACCCTGCTTTACCAGGGCGTTCCTCCAGAAAAAGGTTATCATAACGTAGTTGCAATTGTTTGACGAGGTCAGCAGTACCATCTGGAGAGTTGTCATCAATGATCAATAAATGATAATCAGAATTAACTTTGAATATAGCATCAACAAGAGCAGTTACGTTTTTGTGTTCATTATATGTTGGAGATATGACTAATGTTTTCATGATATAGAATATATTTCGTTCAGTGCTTTTCGCAGCGGCAATGCTTCCACGCTCAGATCTATTTCAATCTTTTCGGTACACAAACCACTTTTAAGTGGTCGTTTTGCCAATTGGTTGAGTGAGGCTGTATCTATTGGTTCTAACAATGTCCGATCAAGTTTAAATGTTTCAGCAATCATCTCTGCGAATGCAAAACGATTTAATAAATCACGACCACCATAATGATAAAGTCCTTGAATTTTATGATCTATGATCCGTGAGATTATGCGCGCCAAATCTACAGTCCAGGTCGGATTATTCCATTGGTCATCCACAACAGTAATCGGTTGCCTATTTTTGAGCGAATCTACTACCCAATCCATGAAACTTGCTTTAGTTCTTTCATTAAAACTGAAAACGACATTAGAGCGTAAAATGACCCAGTTCGCATCCGATTTTTGGACCAGATCTTCACCATAAAATTTTGTTCGACCATATACGCTTATGGGATTTACCTCATCCTTTTCTGTGTATGGACCATCACTACCATCAAAAACATAATCGGTAGAAATATAGATGAACCTACCGTTGAAATTATCTAGCAGGTTTTCAGTTCCCCGGACATTTACATCAAAAGCCATTTCAGGATCCCGTTCGCAGCCATCCACATCAGTCATGGCAGCAAGGTGGACAATCACATCAGGCTGGAACAAAGCAATAGTTTTACGTACCTGGTTTAGTTCAGTAATATCCAATGCAGTACAACCATTTTTTTCTTTCATTGGGATCATTCTCCCTGCGGCTAGAATTGATTGATCGGAAAGAATATTCCGCAAAGATGTACCCAGTTGTCCGAATGCGCCAGTTATCAATATACGACTCATTTATGTATTACACTTTTTCAACGAAAAATGACTTGGCAATAATTTCCAGTTGGCGCAACAGAATCAATTTGTTGTTGCCGGGATGGAATATCATAGTGTGGATGTAATACGTTCTATCAGTCAATCCATCATAAAATAAATACCCTATGAATGGTCCCCCCTGGGTATCTTCAATTCCTTCCCAGATGCCTATTGCACGCCAGGCAAGCCAGTCCTTGAATTGGATGGTATTCAAATTAAATTTGTATTCACTATAGCGTATACTTCCAAAATATTCTTGAGGAAAATCCATTATATATTGTTTCGCCATCTGGTTATCATTAATGATTGAACCATTTTCCCAATGTACAGCAAGCCAGCGGAACGGCATTTCTCGACCAATCCAGAATAATCGCTGCTCTGAACTGTCAACAAGCACCTCGTAACCCCACGGAATTTTTATACCCCAACCGTATTCCTCATACAAATGTGCTTCCAACTCTTTCTGACGCGTATTATTAAACATGAAACGTGCTTGCCGATATTCAAATAATTCAGAAAACTGCTGTTTTATCCATTCATTTTGTTCTTTTGCTATTTCTTTGGCCCGCACAACAGTTGGCGTATTTATAACCATGAATATCTGATTGCGGGCAAATGGATCCTTCGTAAAAATGAACGGCTTTTCTCCAGAAATGGATTGTTCGTACTGTTTGTCCGATAAAATGCGCTTAACCAACGTGACTCCTGGACTGGATAGATCACTACCAATTGCACCAACAACAACCAGTGCACTATTTTTAATTCTATCGAATTCACGTGGATGAACAAAGGTCAGTTTATAATATGGTTCCGGCTTAGGCGTATATAATGTGTCGTTTAATACAATGCTAAGAATTTCCTTAATTTTGGCTTCATCTTCCATGGCAGCGATCACAAATATCCCATCATCTGAACCAAGTGCTTCCCGTTTTATCTCGCAGCCACACAAACACAGGACTATCAGCCCTAGGATAATATTTTTTATTCCACTAGTTCTATTATTTGCCATCTAGATACAAAATTAGCGCTTTCCTGACCAAAAACCACTTAATTGCTATAATCGGCTGGAGAATTTGATATGCAACTTAGCTGCCGATAGCGGATCGCCGCGTCCAAAACCTATGGTGGCACTAAGTATGGAACTGAATGACACTTGTGTTAAGCCAAAACCAAAACCAATTGGATAAGGGTTATATTCATTCTGTATAGCGCCTTCGATAAACCCAAAAATTTGTAGATTATTCCTCGCTGTTGCTAATAATTCAAATGTAGGAATTAGGATTCTATTGCTGATAAACTGGTCATCCCTATACCCGCGCAAACCGTTGACGCCCCCATAACGAATTTTCTGCCCTTTATGGATAGTTCCACCCTTCACCCAGCGGCCAGTATTTAAGATTCGGGTATGTGCCGAAAATCGCGAGGTTATAGGCCAGTAAGAGCCCGCAGATATCATCCAGTGTCCTTGAAGATCTTTTTTATTATTTTCGGTCTGATTGCCCAGTGTGGCAGTTACATCCCAATAATTGCCATCAATTGGGATCCAGCGGTTATTTCTACTATCCTTATCCAGGCCAACAGATATTACGGATGATTTATGCTTGGACAAGCCAATTAATGCACCTTTCTCTGTAGGAGTAATCTTGGTACTACTTCCACCAAAACGCCATTTTCCATAACGGGTACCGCCCGTAAGAATCGTACCTTCCTGCGCACCATATACATATTCCCCATCTCTTAGTTCTTGATCAAATTTAATTCGAAATCCAAATGGTATACCCAACGGTGCCGGTTCTTCGTGATAAAAGGACAAAACTTGAGATTTTTCATTTTGGCGTTGCCAATACAATTGCGAGGTACTAGCTGATTGCCAAATGTTTTCGAGATGAATATCGATTTCACCAGTTGTTTTCCAAATACCTCCAGTACCCTTACTGGCCCCCAATATACCGGAAAAATTACTTTCAAAAGCAGGGATAACCTTTACTAATGCAGCGAGATGTCCGCTCTGTGTACGAGCGTAAACAAAATCAATACTATTCTGAAAAAATTTATAACTAGACTCAATCCACCCAACTTGCTGCATCGTTTCTAACCGTGGAATCGAGTGCATAATTGGCACCAATAACCTGAATGAAGTGTTTTTACTTATTTCGTTATTTCCTGAAATAATAATGGTATCAATTACTATTGCTTCATCGATTTTGATGTAAGCTACTCTGGTAGGGGCTTCCCCATGAAAAGAATCAAGAACATAACTGCGATTTAAAGCTTCTTCAGTTGTAAGCAGTGAATCCAGGTACATTTCGACCATTTGCGCAGCCATTATTGTCGGATTTTTTTCCTCATGCACGGTCAGTTCTACTGTTTGCCCATGAAGAACAAGTACCATAAACAGTATTACTCTAAAAATATGCACGGATCTCTCCGGTTATATTGATAAAATTATCATAACGTATATCAGAAATATAATTGATGGTAACATTTATCGAAAAATTCTGTTTCAAGAGCATATGACCTTGAACATTGACCTTTCTCGTATCTCCTAACGCATGACCTCGAACAGCTTCTGGAGGAGGATAAACTGCATCGCCATCCAGGTCTACTGTGGCCCATTCAAACCTGCCTTGTAAACGCCCTTTACTACTGAAAAAATGTAGAATATCTAGACGAATACCACGCAAGGCAGCAGAATAATTACTCATTTGATGCTGACCAATGTCATACCCATTTTGCAATAATACTTCAGTCTGCCAAAGCGATGAGAATCGTTGCTTTATTCCGATTTCTGCCCAGGTGCCTTGGGTACTGCGGCCTCGACTTTGTGAAAAACCAGATTCGACATTAGAGGCATGCTGGTTTAATTTGACAACAGCATGCGTGTTGGCATTGATTGGTTCCAGCCAATCGATAGCCAGCTCTGTATTCTTCCGTAAATCCGATCCCCTGGGATCGAGGTTATTTAAGTCTTTCTCGCCCAGCCACCATGTTCTTATTTGGCGACCAGCTCGGTTTACATAATCCCATTCGTGGCGCAATTTTGAACGAGAACGAATTATAGTGGATGCATTCAAATCATCTTCTCTATACTGATTTACACTGAAATTTTTACCATTGAAATCCCATAACCAATCCAACCTGTATTTTATATCCTTGAACTTCGAATTGAACCTTTTACTAAAATCATATTCTAAACTCTGGATTCCTTCGAATTGCGTAGTCGGTTCACGACTGCCGGTTAAAATTGTATACGAGATATAGGCACCATTAGGATCAGATACATACTCTTCAAATTGTGGATCATATCTGTATGTGCCCAAACCAACACCTACGGAATCATAAACGGTTGCCCTGTTCTCAGTAAACGTTTCTTCAAGCTTGATCTTTCCATCCAGGCGCAATGGATGACTTGGTCTTCGAAAAAATATCCGTGCCTGGGCTAGATCATAGTCCAGATCTTTCTCTTCCAGAATTTGGGTATTAATTCGCTTGCGATAGATGAGCGATTGTTTCCAACCATTATGGGTTTGAAAACGCAGGTCAAACTCGCCGAAGTACCCCCTACTCGATAAAACGAATGCCTCTTCAGTATTCAAATGATCTTCTCGGCGACTAATAGTTACGATTGTCTGTAAGTTTTCCCCACCATATTCAACACCACTGGTAATATGCTCAAATTGATAGTTTTTTTCAAAGGACTCAAAAGAATAATTAATTAGGGGACGTACCCTTCCTGGAAGAAATCGCGCGGCAAAATCAATTTGATTAAAACTATCATTACCATATTGAACCTGATTAAAATTACCTTTAATACTTGGTGCGACCACAGTTGTACCATGAAAATCCATCAATATTCGCTTTCGCAACTCTGAGCCAATTTCATATTGGGAAAAACTTCCATTGACTGCCCCTAGTGAATCAATAGTAAATGTTGCACCCACACTGCGCATCCTCTCCCATTCCTGCTCATTGATAGTAATATTCCAGTCCTGATAAAAATTTACCGAGCGATCCCTTTGAAGCGTATGAAACCTGCCTGTCTTACCCCAGTCAGAGACCTTGTAACCGAAAAAAATCTTCTCACCAAGTGGTATATTTTGACCGGATAGCTCGACATCATGCCCGATACCTTGATTATCCGCGTCATCTATATTGGAATAACTGTTTTGGTCATGATCTGAAACTGCTAATTCTACAGATAGATTCATTAATTCATTTAATTGATAATAACTCACCGCCTGAACCATCTGCTGGCTTTCTGGTTTTACCAGCTTTCTCACCGGGCTATAAAGGTCCATGGTTTGGCGAATCTGATCTAGATCACTGTTGCCCATCCATTCATAATAAAGAGTCCCATTAACCGTGACTTTTCTTTTATACTCACCACTATATCCATCATATGTAAATGCCACATCTAAATGTTTACCTAAGATAGTACCCTCTGGATCATAGATATAGATACTGTCCACAATTACGTAGTTACCGCTGGTGTCTTCTGTGGCACCGCTTATTAGTAAATCCTTATCACCGATATTATTGAACAAGTTCATGATTTCACTTTCTATTTGATCTTCGCCCGCTAAGGCCTGGTCAAATTCCCTTAACCAACTCAATTGTATATTACCTTTATTTCTCAAATCCCTTTTCATCGATGTACCCAATACACTGCGATTATACTGTTCATCTGAATATTGGTATTCAACATAAATATCGCTGTCAAAATAGATCAAGTGCCGGGGCATAAATGTTAATTCACCAACGGCATAATTAACGATATAATCATTGTTTTCACCACGGACCATGCGCATACCATTTAACCATACACGTTCTGATCCTGCTAAAATAATAATATCCCTGCTGCCATCCCCAGAAGTAAGCTTATAAGGTCCTTGCTTTCCATCGATACCTTTAAACTCTATCTGGTTTAATTTCCCCTTCGACCCGGCAAATACTGCGTTGCCAGACCATTCTTTATATTTAAAGTTATTGTTTAAGCCAATCATCTTTCTGTCAACATTCATGAATTTTCCTGATGAATAACTCACGTCAATATCTCCGGCAGTTATCAGAAAATTATCATGATTTACCTGCAAATAGACTTTATCAATTTCATCCAGTGTTTTAGTATTTCCTTCTGGCTGGATCGGTAAATTTTGATCAGAAAGCACGCCGTTTATTTGCAAATCGGGCCCCAGCGCACCCTGTATTTGCATCCGCAAACCTCCAGTAAATTCAGAGCCAGTTATCGGACTTACGCTAGCAGTTCGATAAACTGTGCCCGCCGTATATAGAGCATCTGCATTTTGAATATTTTGCGTCGAATTAGAGAATATTTTTACAGGAAAATTATTTTTATTTATTAGTGAATCTACGAGTGGTAAATCCAGCCACTTTGGTCCAACCTTCAATGGTAAGGAACTATAAAAATGATTATATCTAACTACTAGGGTTTTTGGATCCTTTTTAGATCTTGGCAATGATAGCATTCCTTGCACTGCATCCAATCCATAGTCAAATGGAACATTATCCAATCCATTAACGATAAATGTTGAATCGATGATCAAATTGTGGCGCAGTTGAATTTCCGTAGCAGTCGCTGGAACATGGATTGTATCTATTACTGAAAATATTTGCCCAGTCAAATAACTGCTTAAGGAAGCAAACAAAATAAATCTACTATTCAAATTGAACTACCAGCATCCTTAGGTTAGTTAAACATATTAAGCCTTGATTATTTACTGCACAATCCAGCAGTTTTTCATCGGCACGTATTGGTATTGAAAATTCACTTTTTTCTAAATGATCAAGTATCTGACCTTGCCCTTCAGTATTGATAACTATCCATTTATTTTCAACATACTGCAATTTTGAAGGATCTGAAATAGTCACCATCAATTTGGATTTTATTCGACCCAAGCGATTGAATATTACCACTTCATCCTTACACGAGAATAATATGCCTATATCGCCATTAGGTATAATTACCATTGACTCCAGACAGACCCCGCCGATGGCTTGCTGGTTTAAATCCAGAAAGGGTAACGGATCAATTCCCGAAGCATTGCCTCGTCGAATTAAATGGTCGTCGGCAGAATAGAGATAATAATATCCCCAAAGGTCTGTAGAAATTTTATCGATATAGACACCAGATCCATCTTGGTGTGGATCCAGGCTAATACTACCAGTGTAGTTTAATTTATAGTCAAAACGCAGTATCTTTTTTTCACTGCGATCACAGACTAGCAAGTCTAAGTTGGAAACGGTGAGCCCGACAGGGTCAAAAAATGCATCATAATTATTTCCAAACCCACCTGCGAAAAAGAAATTACCTACAGGTGATCGGGCGGCAAGCATACGCGACTTACTATCGAGATAAAATAACCATTCGCCTGGTCCTGTAGAAATTATATCTGGAGAAAATTCCTGATCCTTAAATTCGTCGGGAAATTTAAGTACCTGTACTGACTGACCATATAGGCAACTGGCCAAGTAAAGAAAGACAACAGCCCTAATCATAGGGCCAATACGATCAATTGGCTGGTTTTGTTTCAGATGCTTGTGGCGGTTTTACTAGAAAATAGGTACCTACAACTATCATTATTATCGATATTAACTGAGCACCAGAAAGTCCAAAATGTGGCTGAACTATCCAAATATACTTTGGATTAATGCGTATGAACTCCATGAAAAAGCGTTCTATTCCAGCATAAATAAGGTATGTAAAAAACAAACTGCCCTTGACTTGAATAGTTTCACGTTTTTTCCAGAGATAATAAAATATCCCTAAACCAATAATCGTTTCCATGATTTGGGTTGGATATACAGT
>CAYYXU010000057.1:0-10630 GCA_964475645.1 uncultured bacterium
GGCGTGAACAAAAGATTGACTTGGCGGCAATCGAAAAGAGGACCAAAATTAATTTGGAGTACTTAAAGGCTATTGAAAGCGGCAAATTTGAAGTGCTGCCAAGTACTTATATACGCTTGTTTCTCAAAGCCTACTGTGTTGAAATAGGGGCTGACCCCATTGATGCGATGCGTCAAATGGACATATTACTTGGCGTTGAAGATTCAGAAACCATCCCTATACCTGAAACAGAAATACCGGTTGAAGAAAATGGCGAGCCGAATGAAAGCACAGAAACAATAGCAATGGATCTTCCTCCCCATGAGATGCGTTCCGATTGGGTTAAGGGTGTTACTATGATCGTTATATTAATTTTTAGCATTTACATCGTCAAACAGATCGTCTCAAACAACCAATCTCAGGTTTTCGATAATAATGCTGTTTTAGAGCAAACCTTAGAACCAATCACTGACTTTGAATTGATCAATGATTATGTACTAGATAAAACAAATACTGGTTCATTGGAAGTAGATCCGCCATACCAAGCGAAAATTGTAGCCCGAAAAGCACAAGTCTGGTTCCGTACAGAAACAGATTCAGCTTTACCAATCGAGAATATTTTGCATAAGGAACAGCAGGACTACTTTCGTTTTGTTAAAAGGTTTGATATCCTTATCAATCCAACAAATAATGTAGACCTTTACTGGAGCGGTCAAAGAGTTCCTTACTTGGAATCCAGTCCGCACCCAGCAAAAATCACCCTTGACGGCACTGCGAAGACGGTAACCGTACAGCACTACGTGCCCCAGAAATAACATAATCCACACAATTACCCACTAGTTCATTAACCAGTTCTTCTCGTTAATGCCCTATTATTTCAACAAGCTTTAATAGGAAAAATATATTGACATAAAACCAACTTATAGATAGATTGTGGGTAGTTGTGGGTAATAATCCCTTTTACTTTAAGCATAATGACTACAAATTTAAATACATTTACCGGGGAATTTTCCTACACGGTTGATGCTAAAGGCCGTGTCAATATCCCTTCAAAATTTCGCAAGGTATTATCGGTAGATAATGAAGATACATTCGTCATTACCCGAGGTATGGATCCCTGTGTGTGGGTATATCCGGTTGTTGTTTGGCAAAATATCGAGAATGATTTGAAGAGCCTATCGTCCCTGTCAGCAATCAATAGAACATTTGTACGAAATACTGTGCGCTATGCCACGCCACTCACCTATGATGGGCAGGGTCGCATACAGCTGACAAATAACCTTATCAATTATGCCGAATTGGGAAAGAAAACCCTGATTATTGGCATGGTCAACAAAATTGAAATTTGGAACCCGGATCGATTAAAAGAAATCGATAAGAAAAATATGAAAATTGATTCCACTGCCTATGATGATCTTGCTGAAAAGATCATTATTTAATGAACCAGTATCAAGCGCAGGATTTAGGCTTAACCCATATTCCTGTGATGATTCCGGAGGTCCTGTCGTACCTCGCTATAATACCAGACGGGATCTACCTGGATGGTACTATAGGCCCGGGAGGGCATGCCACACCAATTCTAAAAGAGCTGATCGACGGCGGAAAGATTGTCGGAATTGATCGGGACGAAGAGGCATTGGATATCTGTAAGCAGAATCTCAAGGCCTCTTCGTCCATCCTGTCTTTACACCATAATTCTTACAATAATCTCGATAAAATTCTTGCAGCAGAAGGACTTTCTGATTTCAACGGGATACTGCTTGATCTGGGCCTCTCTTCCCTGCAGCTTGGTTCCAAAAACCGCGGGTTTTCATATCGATCAGAAGGCTCGCTAGATATGCGTTACGACCAGAGTAGCGGTAGCGGTGCTGGCAAACTTATAGACCAAACAGACCAGGGAAGCCTAGCCCAGATATTCAAGGAATACGGTGAAGAACGATTGGCTTCCCGCATTGCAAAATCCATCAAAGAAATGACTATAATGAACACCATCGCTGATCTAAGGGAAGCGATCCGGCGTTGTACCCCACCTAATCATCGTGATCGTACTTTTGCCCGCATATTCCAGGCCTTGCGAATTGCAGTAAATCAAGAACTGGGTATTCTACAGCAATTCCTAGCCAAATTTATTGATTTTTTAAGTCCTGGCGGACGGATAGTAATTATCAGTTATCATTCATTGGAAGATCGATTAGTAAAGCACAGTTTCAAAGAATTAGCAAGCGGAGGAAAATTGGATATTCTAACGAAAAGACCGATTACAGCTACAGAAAAAGAACAAAAAAATAATCGTCGAGCAAGAAGTGCAAAGCTCCGCGCGGCCGTAAAGGTGCCCTAATGATAAGACGGAGTAAACGCAACGCTAGAAAACACAAGGAGTTCATTCAAACGCTAGTCTTTTTTGGTATCACCATTATATCGATCATGGGTCTGATTGGGTATTTATGGGTCTACACTGAAATTGATGAAACCCTGTTAGCCATTGAATTGCAAAAGGCAACCCTGGATGAACTGAATAACAGTATTAAGGAACTGCAAAATGATATTGTTCTTCTGGAGCGAGTAGATCGCATCACCGAAACTGCCCGAAAAGATTTGGGAATGGTATTTGCATCTCCAGAAACAATCTCTGTTTACATCGATCCCGGGGATCTGGCATTAAATAAATGACCAAGAATTATCTGAAATTCAGATCACGGGTAGTCGTGATCGTATCGATGATGGTCTTAGTATGGATTGGGCTATCCATGCGACTTTTTCAAATACAAATACTGGACGGGTCCAAATACCGAGAGCAAGGATCCAAGCAAGCGCAAGCGCAAATTCCTATTCCTGCAGTACGGGGCAATATTTATGATCGATACAACAAGCCGCTGACCCGAAATATCATAAAATATTCATTTGCTACCTACCCAAACAAAATTGGTAATCCGAAAATGTTGGCAAATATTATGAGCAATCATTTTGGTCGATCACCAGATTATTACAACCAAAAACTAACAAGGAATAAAACTTTCACCTACCTGGAACGCAATTTGAATCGGAATGACTGCCAGGAATTCCTGGATGAATTGCCACCAGGCCTTATTGTTGAACGGGATTCGCGTCGCTTCTACCCCAACGGTAATATTGGCGCACAATTGATTGGCTATACCGATCCAGATAGCCGCGGTTTAACTGGTCTAGAGCAAAAATTTGATCATTATCTCACAGGAACAGCTGGCTGGGTAGTACGTCAATTGAGCGGCAAGGGTAAGGCACTGCCCAATAACAGATTTCCAACAAAAACACCGCTCGATGGCAGCAATATCCAACTGACCATTGATCTAGACTACCAAGTGGTTCTCCATGAAGAATTACGACGTAGAATTGATGAAACATCGGCCATCTCTGCCATGGGGATTCTAATGAATCCACAGACCGGAGCTATCCTGGCCATGGCCACCATACCAGATTTTGACGCAAACTATCCTGCAAAATTCCCCATGGAAACCCATAAAAACCGGGTGTTAACGGATCAATTTGAGCCAGGGTCGACGTTTAAGTTTGTCGCTGCAGCAGCTGCCTTAAAATACGATCTGGTTAACTTAGATGAAGAATTCTTTTGTGAAAACGGACAATATACGTTTGCCGGAGAAGTAGTGAACGATCATGAAGATTATGGTCTGCTAACCTTCCCCCAGATCATTGAAAATTCCAGTAATGTTGGCATGATCAAGATAGCCGAAAGAATCGGATCCAACCGACTGTACCGCACCTGCCGTGATTTTGGATTTGGGATGCCGACCCACATCAATTTTGCTGGTGAATCTTCTGGTACGCTGCGGCGTCTTGAAAATTGGAGTGGCTTCTCCATTGCATCTGTGACAATGGGTCAGGAAGTCGCGGTTACAACGATACAGTTGGCTATGGCCTATTCAGCGATAGCAAATGGCGGGTTCTTAATGAAACCACGCTTGGTTAGCCAAATTGTTAATAATAATGGGAAGTCTGTTTACAGAGAGGAGCCTGAAGTTCTACGGAAGATCTCTGAACCAGGCGTTATGAAAGATCTAACGGCAATGTTGATTCGAGTCGTGGATACAGGTACGGGAACCAGCGCAAGGATACCGGGCTGGTCCATTGCCGGTAAAACTGGTACAGCTGAAAAATTTATCGATGGCGAATATTCCACCAGTAAATATATTTCCAATTTCGCTGGATTCTTTCCAGCGGAAAATCCTCAGATTGTCGGTGTTATTGTACTCAATGAGCCACGATATGGTTTTCATTGGGGCGGTATTGGTGCAGCGCCAATTTTCCGCAGGGTCATCAACAGGATCATCAATATGGACGACTCGATCCAGATCCTGAAAGATAAATACAAAAATACAGAGGAACCGTTGTTGATGGTGGACACATATCGCAAAGAACATGATAAAACCGACATGTTTCCAAAAAATCTGTCAACCCGGGCAGTTTATACTCAAATCGCACAAAATGAAAATGCGGTTCCAGATGTGCGCGGCATGAGTTTGCTGCAGGCTAAGGTAGTTTTCCGTCAATTTGGCTATCAGACAAAATTCAACGGTTCCGGTCAAGTTTTTTGGCAGAGCCCAAAACCTGGAACAATCCTGGCGGCAGGGTCTATATGCACTATAGGATTACAATGACTCGAACGCTAGACCAATTAGTAAAAGGAATTATCCCGGAAAACGATTTGCCTGCAGTACCTATTCACGGCATTACCACCCATTCAGCGCAGGTAAATCCAGGCCATCTTTATATTGCCATTCATGGTACCAATTTAGATGGACATGACTTTATACCGCAGGCTATTGATAATGGCGCCGCAGCAATAATTACCAATGGTCGTGATGTAGGTCAACTGCCTGTTCCACAAATCAAGGTCGCTAATCCACGGCGGGCCGCATCTTTTACAGCAGCTGAATATTATGATCACCCTTCAAAAAAAATGTCCGTGATCGGTATTACCGGGACCAACGGAAAAACGACCACGGCTGGACTGGTATCCGCCATGCTTAAAGCGGCAGGGGAAAAAGTCGCCCAAATCGGCACATTGGGTACTATCGCAGAGGGCTATTTCCAGGAGAAAACGCTTACTACCCCAGATCCGATCGCACTACATAAGTTATTATTTGATCTACACCAAGAAGGATTTACGCATATTGTTATGGAGGCAAGTTCTCACGCCTTAGATCAAAGTCGGGTAGCTGACGTAGATTTTAATTTCACAGTATTCACTAATCTATCGCCGGAACACTTGGACTATCATGGTACGATGGCTGATTATTTTCAGGCAAAATTGAAATTATTTACAGCACTACCACCAACGGCAACAGCCATTGTAAATATTGAAACAGATTATGGTCAGGCAATTTTCGATAAATGTGCTGTACCAGTCGTTACCACATCCCTGGAAAAAACAGGGGACGTATTTTTCAAGGATTATCAGATTTCCCTGGCGGGGATACATGGGACAATACAAGCTGGGGAAATAACCTATACGGTTGAATCGTCGCTAATCGGCAAGTTTAACGCAGAAAATATTCTCTGTGCAATAGCTACGGGCAACGCCATGGGTTTGACACAGAATGCAATCAAAAATGGATTGAAACAATGTGCAAACATACCTGGTCGTATGGAATCATTTGCGCTGCGTTCCGGGGCAACAGCGCTTATTGATTATGCACACACGCCCGCTGCTTATGATAAAGTTCTAAGTACAATCAAGGATATAGTTGCTGAAAAGGGTTCGCTGCATATTGTTTTTGGCTGCGGTGGTGATCGAGATAGAACCAAAAGAGCAAAGATGGCAGCAAGCGCGGAACAATTTGGATTTTATTGCTATGTGACACCGGATAACCCTCGGATGGAAGAACTGGCTGTAATTACAGCGGATATCGTTAGTGGTTTTCGTGCCAATGAATATGCTGTTTTTGATGATCGTGGAACTGGACTGCGGCATGCTCTTGATCGGGCTACTGAAAATGATGTGGTGGTCGTATTGGGCAAGGGACGTGAGGATTACCAGGAATTAAATGGCAAGAAAATACATTATTCAGACCTGGAAATAATTAATGAGTATCGGGATGCGCGTTAGTTTACCGGACCCTACACAATTTGAAGTTGTTTTCCGTTCGATTACGGGACATACCATTCCACTGGTAGGTGGAATTGCAACAGACAGTCGGGAATGTCGGTCTGGTGACATGTATATCGCCATTACCGGTGAACGTGTTGATGGCCATGATTTCATTGATAATGCCGTCAATAATGGCGCGATAGCCGTACTGGTGGCCCGCCCAATTGAAACAGAGGCTTATCAAGCATTAGTTAATGATCCTATAGAGGCCATTGGCGCCGTTGCGGCCCGATGGAGGAGTCAATTTGATATACCTGTAATTGCCATAACCGGATCCAATGGAAAGACATCCACGAAAGAATTATTGCGGCATATTTTCAACGCTCAATTTGCCGTGCACGCCACAGAAGGTAATTACAATACATCCATCGGTCTCCCGCTTACACTGTTTCAGATGATGCAAGCCCATTCGATCAGCATACTGGAAATGGGCGCCAATCAGCCTGGAGATATTGGAGAATTGTGCAGTATTGCCCACCCGACACACGGCCTAATTACAAATATTGCTCCAGCTCACCTTGAAGGATTTGGATCAATTGAGGAAGTGGCCCATACAAAAGCGGCATTATTCCGGTCCATGAGTGATAAAGGTACGGCCTTTGTAAATCTAACGGATCCTCACATCGCAGAAATGACACAGCCAAAAAATTCGATTACCTTTGGGTTAACCGCGGAATGCGATTATCCTGCGGATATTCATACTGAACCTGACGGCACCCTTTCTCTTACGGTGAGCGCCGAAGATATTTATACGGGGTCAAGCAACTTCTCCTTCGCTAAGAATATCATTGCCTGTGCGGCTATCGCTGATACATTGAATGTTCCCTGGGATTTGTTTCGAGATCGGGTTGCGTCCTTCCAGCCCCCACAGGGTCGCTGTGCCATTAAAAAATTTAAGAATATGACTCTTATTGATGATACCTATAACGCCAACCTGGAATCAACCATAGCCGCTATTGATTATCTAACAGGCTTTTCCGGCAATGGTCGACGTATTCTTGTATTTGGAGATATGTTCGAACTAGGAGACCAATCACAGGATCAGCATACTAAGGTTGGGCAGAAATGTGCCTCAGCGGATCTCGACCTGGTCTTTACAGTTGGCACGGAAACAATTGCCACCGACGCCACCATGGTTGATGGCCCTGAACATGCCCATTTTGATTCCAAAGAAGAACTGGAGACTGCGTTACAAAAGGTGGTCAAAGACGGTGACAAAATTCTGGTAAAAGGATCCCGGGGCATGGCCATGGAAACTATTATTGATACGTTGGTGAATTAATGTTCTACGAACTTCTACTACCCCTAAAGACTCATTTTTCGCCGCTCAACCTGTTGCAATATATCACCTTCCGTTCGGCCTCAGCAGCACTTGCGGCACTATTCATAAGCTTCCTCATCGGGCCATGGATTATCCACAAACTGCGTTATCACCAGATTGGTGAAGAAATACGCTCATCCGGACCCGAATCCCACATCGCTAAGAAGGGCACGCCAACTATGGGGGGGATCATAATCCTTGGATCTGTGGTCCTCCCAACCCTTCTGTTTGCCGATCTATCGAATACCTTCATTCAGATCATGTTGTTGGCAGTGATCTGGATGGGTGGTATCGGTTTTTTGGATGATTACCTAAAAGTTGTAAAAAAAGTCGAAAAGGGACTAATCGGCAGGTATAAATTGATTGGTCAAATAACCTTGGGTATTCTTATCAGCCTATGGCTATACAATGCACCGGAATATGAGAATATCCGCTCGGTGACCAGTATACCCTTCCTTAAGAATTATGAACTGGATCTAGGCATTTTTTATCCTGCAATGATCATCCTGGTCATTACTGGTACATCAAATGCCGTGAATCTTACGGATGGCCTAGATGGTCTTGCGGCCGGATTGCTAGCCATTTGTTTCTCGGTATTTTCAGCGATCGCCTACATTAGCGGCAGGGTGGACTTTTCTGGTTACTTGAATATTATTTATCTTCCCGGTGCAGGGGAATTAACTGTTTTTACGGCAGCTATAACTGGGGCTTGTATAGGCTATTTATGGTTTAACGCCAGCCCGGCGGAAGTATTCATGGGGGATATCGGTTCCCTCTCTACCGGTGCTGCTCTAGGTACGCTGGCCGTGCTATTGAAAAAAGAATTATTATTAGCAATAATTGGTGGTGTATTTGTCTGGGAAGCAGTGAGCGTGATGCTGCAAGTAAGTTTTTACCGGTGGACAAAAATTCGCACCGGCACGGGTCAGCGCATATTTAAAATGGCACCCATCCACCATCACTATGAACTCAAGGGCTGGCCGGAATCCCGGGTCGTGATCCGGTTCTGGATAATTGGTATCCTTCTGGCCTTATTCTCACTTACCACATTCAAAATACGCTGATGAACATCCACGACGGAGCTAACATAGAAATTTGCGGTAAAAAAATTGTCGTATTGGGGTTGGCTCTAAGTGGTATTGCGGCAGCAAAACTGGCTGCTCGCCAGGGTGCAGATGTGTTTGTGAGTGATAATCAGGATACCTCGAAACTGCAGAGTACGCTAACAGATCTAAAAGAGTTGGGTATTAACGGTGAGCTGGGGCAGCACAGCAACCAGATCTACGATGCGGATCTATGGATCATATCCCCGGGTATCCCTCAGGATTCAGAACTAATAAAAAAAGGACAGCATAAAGACATATCCATTGTCAGCGAGATCGAATTTGCCAGTTGGTTTACTGAAGCGCCGATCTTAGCCATTACTGGTAGCAACGGCAAAACTACCACTGCCCACCTACTTGCAGAAATGATCCAAACTGATGATCTCCATGGCCTACTAGCTGGAAACGTTGGTATTCCCTTCTCAGCAATGGTCCTGAAAGACTTAGAAAATCCAGATTCGAAACGGGTCTGGATTCTGGAAATATCCAGCTTTCAAATGGAATTCATCACGCATTTCAAACCCTATATTGCCATATTGCTCAATATAACACCTGACCACTTGAACCGCTATCCATCCATGAAGGAATATATTGCTGCAAAAATGAAAATGTGGTCCCTACAAACAGCAGAAGATTTCATCGTATATAATGCCGATGACACTATTTTGGTAGAGGAAATTGCGGAGTCCACCTCTCGAAAAATCGCCTTCGGACTAGGCCATCACCCGGAGGCGATTTTTCAACCAAACCGCACCAAAATTTATACAGAAGAACACGCTACACTCATTGAAATGAACCAACTGGCTCTGCCAGGTAAACATAACCTCGCCAATGCACTAGCAGCGGCTACAGCTGCTCATTTGATGGGCATACCCAATAAATTAATTTCAGCAACAATGTCCCATTTTAACGGTGTACCTCATCGCCTGGAGTCGATTGCTGAGATTAATGGCGTGACCTATATCAATGATTCTAAGGCAACCAATCTGGATGCCGTGCAGGTCGCACTTAAAAGCTTTTCGCAACCTATTATCTTACTCCTCGGAGGCTTGGATAAAGGCGGCGATTTCAGATCACTCCTTCCCCATACCCACAACAACCTCAAAGAAGTGATCGCATTCGGGCAAGCGCAGGATTTAATCCTAACAGCATTAAGGGATGCGGTGAGATCTACCTCGGTAATGGATCTCAAAGAAGCCCTGGAACTTGCCCAGAACTGCAGCCAACCTGGAGACGTTGTATTACTGTCTCCAGGTTGTGCGAGTTTTGACCAATTTAACAATTTTGAAGAACGGGGTAATTATTTTCGATCCCTGGTAACCGTTATGGAAAAGGCATAATGAGGTATCTGGATGTCATTTCAAAAAAATATGATCATTATCTTTTGGCCGCTGTTGTCCTACTTTGTATTGTGGGTACAGTAATGCTTTTCAGCGCCAGTAATTCCATATCTCTGGACCAAACCCAACGAGTAACGGCCACCGTTTACCTGCAAGCCCATCTAAAACGACTACTTGTTGGCATCACCATGATGTTTGCTATTATGATGATCGATTACCGGAACCTGAAAATTGCAGCAAAATATATTCTGATCGGATCTATTGCGTTGCTGTTGATTACTAAATTAAGCTATTTACTGCAGGGAAACTCTTCCCCAGCGAGGTGGCTCTACCTAGGTAGTTATTCGATTCAAACTTCAGACATTGCCCGACTGGCAATAATCATTTTTCTAGCTGCATACGTGGATCATTACAGGGATCAAATAAAGGATTTCTATAACGGTTTCGCCCCACCCATTGGTATAATAGCTGTGGTGATGGTACTAATTGTTATTCAACCAGATTTCAGTACTGCGGCCATGATCGGTCTGATCGGGTTCATGATACTCTTTGTGGGAGGAGCGCGAATATCGCACCTCTTGGCGACCGGCGCTGCATCTTTATTAGTACTGACACCAATAATGCTTATGAAACCATATAGGCTACAGCGTATCTTGACCTATTTCTACGGAGAATCTGCCGGTGTGGAAGAATCCTACCAGATCAAACAATCATTGATCAGTCTTGGGAATGGCGGTTTTAT